>JARGNS010000487.1 GCA_029213105.1 Planctomycetota bacterium | reverse complement strand
GGCGTTGCGGGCCTGCACGCCGAGCTCGGGGTGCAGGGGGTCGTCGAGGACGTTCTCCTGGACCCAGCCGGTGGCCTTGAGGTCGTCGTAGTCGGCGCGCAGGACGAACTCGACGTCCTCCGGGACGAGGGTGAGGACGTCATCGACCGTGCCCTCGAGCGGCCAATAGAAGAGCCACGTGAAGACGGCGACTCCGATCACCGCGAGGATCACGAGCAGGATGAGGAGTCGCTTCAGGTACTTGAGGAGTCGCTGGCGCAAGGGGGTCCACCGGGGAGGACGAGGCGTATCGGAGCGGTTCGCACGGCCGAAGGCGCGACCGGCCGTGAAGGTACCGTGCGGAGGCCGGGAGGGGGGCCCTCGCCGCGACTGCAGGGGGTGCGTGCCGGAGGACCTGGGCATGGTGCGACTTGGACGCCGCGCAGGAGCCCTGGCGTCCGCCAGCCTGTGGTCCTGGCACCCCCGGGTCGTTTCGCGGGCGCTCCGGTCGAATCGGCGCCGCGGGGGGGGCCCGCGGCGCGCTGGGAGCGCCTAGAGCGCCTTCAGGACCATGTCGCCCATCTCGTCGGTGCCGTGGGCCCCGGCCGACAGGCTCTTGACGTCGCCGCTCTCGAGCACCGTCCGGACGGCGTTGCCCACGCGGGCGGCCGCGGCCGGCTCGCCGATGTGGTCGAGCATCATGCGCACGGCCTCGATCGTCGCCAGCGGGTTGGCCTTGTTCTGGCCGCGGTACTTCGGAGCCGAGCCGTGGATCGGCTCGAACATCGAGACCTTGCCGGGGTGGATGTTGCCGGATGCCGCGATGCCCATGCCGCCCTGCACCATCGCGCCGAGATCCGTGAGGATGTCGCCGAAGAGGTTGGGGGTGACGACGACGTCGAACCACTCGGGGTTCTTCACCATCCACATGCACGCCGCATCGATGTAGGCGTGGTCGGTGGCGACGTCGGGGTACTCCGAGGCGACCTCGGCGAAGCAGCGGGTCCAGATGTCCTGGGCGCGGATGGCATTCGACTTGTCGACCAGGGTGACCTGCGGCTTGCCGTTCTTGTTGCGGCGGCGGGCCATCTCGAAGCTGTAGCGGATGACGCGCTCCACGCCATTGCGCGTGTAGATCATCTCGGCCACGGCCACCTCATGCGGCGTGCCGATGCGGTGGATGCCGCCGAGGCCCGCGTAGGCGTCCTCGGTGTTCTCGCGCACGACCATCATGTCGACGTCGTCGGGCCCCTTGTTCTTCAGGGGGCAGTGGTCGGGGTTGTAGAGCTTGACCGGGCGCAGGTTCACGAACAGGTCGAAGGTCTGGCGCACGCCCCAGATGATCTTGCGCTCCAGGTAGCCCGTCTCGACGCGCGGGTCGCCGATGGCGCCCAGCAGCAGGGCCTCCTTCTGGGCCATCTCGTCGAAGGCCTCGGGGGGCATGTCGACGCCCGTGGCGAGGTAGTGATCCGCGCCGAAGGGATAGGTCGTCTTGTCGACCTCGAAGCCCTCCAGGGCGCTCACGGCGTCGAGGATCTTCAGACCCTCGGCGACCACCTCTTCCCCGATCCCGTCGCCGGGCAGCACGGCAATCTCGTGACGTCGCATCGTTCCTCCAGGGCCGATCGGGCCATCAGGGCGCCGATCGGGTCGAGTAGAAAACCACGCGACGCGCCCGGCTCCCAGAGGGTGCCGGAGTGCGGGCCGATACCTGCACTATGCAAGCTATACGGAGGCCGCCTCGGTCGGCGCGAAGGTACCGGGCTTCCAGGCCGTGATGCGCCCCGTGACGGCGGAGGCCGCCACGGTCAGGGGCGAGGCCAGGTAGAGCGCGCCCGGGCCCGAGCGGCCCTGGAAATTGCGGTTGATGGCCGAGACCGAGACCTGCTCCGGGGTCTCCGAGACGCCGGGGCCGCAGCCGATGCAGGCCCCGCAGCCCGGGGAGATCACCCGCACGCCGGTCTGCTCGAAGACCTCCAGGTAGCCCTTTGCCTTGGCGTAGGCCGCCACGTCCTCGGAGCCGAACTGGATGAAGAACTGCACACCCTCGGCCACCCGCAGGCCCGCAGCGCGCGCCTCGGTCATGACGGCGGCGTACATGTCCAGGTCGTCCTCCTTGCCCGCCGTGCAGGAGCCGCCGTAGGCGATCTCGATCGCCACCTCGCCGAGCTCGGCGATGAGCGCCCCGTTCGTCGGGTCCGAGGCGACCCCCGCGTCGGGATCCCCCGGCGTGGCGACCATCGGCTGGATGGCCGCAAGGTCGATCTCGTGGACGCCGCCGTCGTAGTGGGCCCCCGGATCGGGCGCGACGATGCGGCGGCGCAGGTCGTCGAGGTCGGCGTCGGGCCGGCGCGCGGCGATCCACTGCACCAAGGCCTCATCGCCCTCGGTGACGCCCGCACGGGCCGTGCACTCGGTGGCCATGTTGGCCAGGGTCGCACGCTCGTCGAGTGACATGGAGGTCAAGCCCGGGCCTCCGAACTCCATGCAGCGGTTGAGCGTGTGCTGGGGCTTGGCGTGGTGCAGCAGGATGTGCAGCATCACGTCCTTGGCCGTGACGCCCGGCTGCAGCTCGCCGACGAGCTCGAAGCGGATGCTCTCGGGCACCTCGACGAGGGTGAAGCCGGAGTGCACGAGCGCCGCGTACTCGGTGGTCCCCACGCCATAGGACAGGGCGTTGCTCGCCCCGCCCATGCAGGTGTGGCTGTCCGTGGCCTGGATGAAGTCGCCCGGCTCGATGATGTGCTCGCGGGCCACCTGGTGGCAGATGCCGGGGCTCACGCCGTCGCGCGCGCTGTAGTCCCGTACGCCGGTGTGCTTCTGGAAGTCGCGCTGCAGGTCGCGCAGGGTCTGGATCTGGTCGAGGAAGGGGCGCATCTTGGCCACTTCGTCGGCGTAGATGAGGTGATCCTCGAAGACGGCGAACTTGCGCGGATCGGCCAGGGCGTAGTCCGCGCCGAACTCCTCCTCGAGGAACACGTGCACCTGGGCGGTCGTGAACTCGTGACTGTAGCCACCGTCTACGCGCGCGACGACGGCGTCGCC
>JARGNS010000486.1:1574-3028 GCA_029213105.1 Planctomycetota bacterium | reverse complement strand
CGCGGTTCGCATACGCACCGTAGTAGCGCACCATGTGCTGGCGCGCGTCCGGGATACTCGCATGCCTCGAGCGCCATGCCGACGCAACGCGGCACCTCGCGATGGCCAGGGAGCAGGCGGTGGGAAGAGCAGCGGGATGGCCCGCGCTGATCGACGCCACAGAGGGCCTCTACGGTCGACCTACGCCGGCGCCCGTGATCGAGCCTGACATCGCGACCGGCTGGGCGACGGGCCAGATCCTCACCGACCTGGCAGCGCGACAGGCGCGGGAACCTGCTGTGCTGACGGGCGCCTTCCTTCCGTAGGTCCTCGCCCAGGGGCCGGTGCCGTGGACCCGAATCCCTTCGAGATGTCCCCCCGGCCCCTTTGCCCGAGGTCGCGCTCAGCGTAGGGTTGGCCCCTCGCGCCACGATTCGTCGGCCGTGTGGGCTCGGTTGAGGAGGCCACCCGCCGCAGATCGTGCCCCCCCACACAGAAAAGAGAGCACGTTCATGACGCTACGTAGAAGACGGCTGCCCATAGCGGCCTTCGTGTTGGGCGCGGCCCTGGCGACTTCGGTGATCTTCACCGCGGCGTCCGCCAAGGACGATGTGACCCCCGGCTACAACAACAAGATCCCCGACTCGATCATGACTCCGCACGACATCGAGACACGGGTCGGCACGCTCAAGTACTTCGATGGGATCCCCACGAAAGAGACGGCGGAAGCGCTCTACAACCACCTCGACTACATCCGGGGAGTCGAGGCCTTCCTGTGCGGCATGCCTGCCGCATCGTTGGAAGCGATTCGTCGCAGCCAGGTGCTCCAGGGGAGCGTCAGCTCGAACCACGTGCGGATCTTCGATCAGCTGATGGACAGCAATCCGCTGTTCCTCACAGGCAACACCGACACGGTGTACGTCAGCTCCGTCATCGACCTCAAGAAGGACGGCCCGACCGTCATCGAGGTTCCCCCGGGCACCGGGCCGGGCACGGTCAATGACGCGTTCTTCCGCTTCGTGACCGACACGGGCCCTCCCGGTCCGGACCGGGGGCAGGGCGGCAAGTACCTGATCCTGCCTCCCGACCACGTCCCCCTGCAGGGTGAGGTCCCCGCGGACTACCACGTGTCGCGCTCGACGAGCTGGACGATCTGGTTCATCGCGCGAGGCTTCCTCAAGGACGGCAAGCCGGACTACTCGAGCAAGCTGTTCCGCGAGGGCCTGAAGATCTACCCCCTCTCCAAGGCAGCCAACCCGCCGGAGATGAAGTTCTTCAACGGCTCGGGCAAGGCCTTCAACACGATCCACTCCACGAACTTCAAGTTCTTCGAGGAGCTCCACGAGGTCATCCAGCGCGAGCCCGTCGAGATGCTCGACCCCGAGCTGCGCGGCCTCTTCGCCTCGATCGGCATCCAGAAGGGCAAGCCCTTCACGCCGGACGCTCGGATGAAGCGGATCTTGAGCCGGGCAGCC
>JARGNS010000486.1:0-1564 GCA_029213105.1 Planctomycetota bacterium | reverse complement strand
GCACGCACGATGCTGTGGTACGAGCGCGACAAGACCGCCTTCCTCTACGAGGGCAGCAACTGGAAGCGGGGCTTCGTCGGTGGCTCCTACAAGTTCCTCAAGGACGGCGGACTTGGCGGACGCAACATCGATGCGCGGGCGCAATTCTTCTACTTCGCGACGGTGAACACGCCGGCCATGACCTGGAAGCTGATCGGCAAGGGCTCCCAATACGCGTGGGGCTATCTCGACGCCCAGGACAACTACCTGGACGGGAGCAAGACGTACAAGCTGCGTCTCCCGAAGGATCCGCCCGCCAAGAAGTTCATCTCGATCGTGCTCTACGATCCCCAGACCCGCTCGCAGCTCCAGACGAGCCAGCCGTTCCCGAGCTACAACAGCGAGAAGCACAAGGACAAGGTGACGCGAAACGAAGACGGGTCCGTGGACCTCTACTTCGGCCCCAAGGCCCCTCCGGGCAAGGAGGCGAACTGGCTCCAGACCGTTCCCGGCAAGGGCTGGTTCTGCGTCCTGCGTCTCTACAGCCCGACCGAGCCCTGGTTCGAGAAGACCTGGCGCCCGAGCGAGATCGAGCTCGTCAAGTAGGCCCGCACATCGGGTGGCCGGGCGATCGCGCCCGGCCGCCCATCGTGCGCTACCGCTCCGCAGGCGGCGGTGCGATGTGAGCCAGGACGGGATGCCCGCAGGTGCATGTCGCGGCTTTCCGCATCGACGCCTCACTCACACCTTCGAACCCCGTGCAGTCGCACGCGTCGACGGTGCAGGCCTCCGCCTCCGCGAGCATGTCCGCCAGGGTATTGAACCCACGCGACCAGCGCGCCCTGGTCGTGCCGACCAGCATGGCGTCCGCGGCTTCGCTGACGAGCCACAGCGAGGCTGACTTCAACTCCCCGGTCTCGCGGTAGCGCTCCACGTCCTCCTCGGTCATCTCCCCGCCGGCTCGCAGGCCGACGGCCCAACCCGTCGGTGCTCCCGAAGCCACGGGGCGCGGCTCGAGCCCCATCCCGCACTCCTTCCCGAAGGAGAGATAGAACGCCTCCCCCAAGGCGGGCTCGGCCGCGGCGCCCTCGGCCCCCACGTAGTGGGCTTCGAGCGTGGTCCCGTCGGGAACCGACACCGGAGCCGGGCCCGCCTGACCACGCAGCGCCGCGGACACGCTGGCAACATTGCCGCCGCCGGGCTGGACGCAGAGCATGGGTGCGGCAGCGGTGTCTCCGCCAGGCGGAAGGGCCCGGAGGCGAAGGTAGGTGCTGCCCTCGGGACCGTAGAACGCTACCTCCAGTTGGCATCCGTCGGGGGCCGTGAACAGAAGCCCCTCAGCACCAATCGACTGCCATGCGCCATCGACCCGGGCGTAGAGGCCGCGCACGTTCAGATCACGCTCCGGGGTCATCCCCAAGTCTCCTGCACAGACACACTCTACCGCGTGGCGAGCAGCGCGTTTCCGCTGGGCCAGGGCTCGTCCATCCGCTGGCACACGCCCGCGGGAACACGTGCCACACGTGGCCACCCAGGACCCGCGACACGGGCACCGGAATCGAGGCTGCGCCCCCTTCGCACTCCC
>JARGNS010000485.1 GCA_029213105.1 Planctomycetota bacterium | reverse complement strand
CCACGGCGGCCGACGCGGTCCAGGGCCCGATTCCGTATGTGCGGATCGACTACAACGAGCCGGTCACCCTGCTGAACCCGTCCGACTACATCGTGAGCGTCGATGGCGCTGGGTTCGGGACCTTCCTGGCAAGATTCCCGGACAGCCCGAACAGCCTGTTCGTCTACCCCGCCGGCCGTCAGGCCTTCCCCGCGGACGCCACGATCAACGTCACCCTGATCCAGGGCATCGTGATCAACGGCCTGCAGCACTACGCCTCCGACATCTTCACCGTCATCGCGGAGAGTGGATCCGAGGCGACGCTCCCGGTCGGCGAGGCCGGCGCCGTGTCACTCGTGAACTGCCTCACAGGCGCGACGGCCCACAGGGTGAGCACCCCGGGCGGCCGCACGCCCGTCGGTGTGCTCAGCACGACCATCGGCAGCACCCGGCGCATCTGGGTGCAACTGGCCTCCGGCGGTGGCACCGGCGCCTCGCTGGCCTGGTTCGAACCCGGCGACTTCTCGATGACCCCGGTGGCCCTCACCTCGACCGGCGACCTGATCGGCTCCTTCGACACGCTGGCCCTCGGCCCCCGCGGACAGACCCTCTACGCCGCTTTCCACGATGACACCACGCTCGAGACGGTCCTCTACACCGTGGACACCCGCAGCGCGCTCGAGACGGGCGTGCTTCCGCTCGCCTCCGTCACGCCGAGTGCCGCGAGTCACCCCACGGGCGTGGCGTTGGCCGCCGGCGTGAGCCCGAGCACGATCCACGTGACGGCGAACGACGGCGCCACGGGCGTACTCGCCCTCGTCGACCGCACCACCTTCACGGAGCTCGACCAGGACCCCGATGCGCCGGACGTGCAGGGCGTGCCCCTGCCGGCGGGTGGTGGTCCCACCGTGGTCGTCGATACCCGAACCATCATCGCGACCTCACCCTCGGCGGACGTCACGCTCGTCCAGGGCTCCGGCACCACGGCAGAACTGGCGGGGATCGCAGGGGTCACCACGGACCTCGTGCGCTCACCTGACAGCGCTCTCACAGTCCAGGGACTGAACGGGTTTGCGACCCGCCTCGCACTGCAGTCCCGCACGCGCGGTGCCGCCTTCGACGACCCCGACCTGGTGGAGGTCTCCGACAACGTGGCAGGCCGCCCCTGGAACGCCACGGATGTACGCGGCATCGCCTGGCTCGCCAGCAGCGATCATTTCGTGGTCGTGCTCGGCACGCCGCGCGGGGCCGTGCTCACCGAGTGGGTGTACTTCGGCGGTGGGGCAAACTTCGAGCAGGTCGATCTGAATCCGAACTTCGTCGGCACCCAGGCGCTGCCGCTGGTCGCAAACCCGATCGTGGTCGGCACGAACCACGGGCCGTTCGCCGACTAGACCATCCGGCCCCGGGCAACGGGTCGCGCGGGGTCAGCCACGGACACAGCCGCGCCGCGCCCCAACAGAGGCGCCGCTCGAACTCGGAGCGCGCGACTAGGCGAAGAGCAACACGCCCACGAGTCCGGCAGCCGCCAAGGCGGCGAAGCCGATCGAGAGCCAGAACACCTTCGACTGCGCCGAGTGCACGCGATCGACGAGCATCTCGATCTGCTTGTTCATGACCGTCTGCGTTTCGCGGTGCTGCGCATTGGTCTGCTGCTGCGCGCGGTGGAAGACGTTCAAGGCACGGTTCTGGGTGTTCTGGAACGTCGCGAAGATGTCCTCCTGGGTGGAGGCGAGTCCCCGGATCATGCCGAGCTGGGCTTCGCTGGTCTGGCGCGACTGCTCCAGGCCGGCACGGATGGCCGTGGACTGCGTGTCCAGGCTCTCCGCAAGGCGGGCCTGCAGGCCATCCAGGAACTGCGACTGCTCCGTCTGGCTGACGGCCAGCGTCCGCAGCAGGTCGGGGAGTCCGTCCAAGCGCGCGACGACGTCGCGCGTGCCGGTGCCCATGTGCTCGAGCTGCTTGCTGATCTGTGCGAGGCACTCGATCTCGGCACGGTGGATGCGCGGCACCTGCTGCAGGAAGCCCGGCAACGCCTGCAGGGTCTGCTGGACCTGCCCATCGCGACTCTGCAGTGTCTCCTTGATGGCCCCCAGCAACCGGGACATGTCCTGGAAGCCACCCTGGATCCGCTCGCCGATCTCGCGCGGGACGGGCTGGGACGTACCCCCGGCCGGGCCGCCGCGCATGCGGTCGGAGGAGGACGTCCTGTCGTCGGCGGGAATCCGCTCGACAGGCACATCGACACGGGGCTGCTCGAACCGGCTTCCCGATTCGGGGGGCGAAGGCTCCCCGGCGCTTCCGAACATGGCGGCTCTCCCGTGGGTCGGCACACACAGTACCGGTGGGGAACGACCCCACCCGGACGCCATGACTCTACCGGAGGGGCCCCTGGATCTTGGGGGTTTTTGGGCGCACCCCCACTGGATACGGTGGCCGCCCCCACCGGCGTCCAGGAGACGCCTCGTGTTTTTTGCCCCCGGGCGGGGCTTTGCTGCGGGTCGCGCATCGGACACAATCCGGCGCTCACGAAGCGTGGGGCTGTAGCTCACTTGGTAGAGCGCCTGAATGGCATTCAGGAGGTAAGGGGTTCGACTCCCCTCAGCTCCACCACGCTTCGCTCTTTTCCCCCTCGAAGTACGACCCGGGAGTCACAGGCCCGAACGGCGCTGCGCGTGCAGCGGCCAGGACGGCTGGAAGTGGGGTGCAAATCCCCCGCGGGACCGCCGCTGTGACCGGGGACGAACGTTGCATGCTGCCTCCACGGAGGCGCAGCCACTGTGACGCACGCCCCACACCGGGCCGTGCGCCATGGGAAGGCGCAACGCGAGGATGATTCGGAAGCCAGAAGACCGGCTCCGGGGTCGAAGCCTGGATCCCTAGGGATCCCCTGTCACTCCGGTACCGAGTGGCGCGGCGCGCGGCAGGAAACTGACCCGCACCCCGTCTCCGCCGGTGGAAAGCGTGTGCTCATGCCCGCATCTTCCCCCGCCGCGTTCCCGCGCGGTCTCCTGCTCTGCTTCCTTCTCCCGCTGCTCGTCCTCGTCGCCTCG
>JARGNS010000484.1 GCA_029213105.1 Planctomycetota bacterium | reverse complement strand
CAAAGCGACCACGTACGGGTCGAGCGCCGCCTGCTTCTCCGTCACGCCGCCGGTCTCGTAGGCATGCTTCAAGTACGGCAGCATCCACGAGGCGTAGCCCGAGAAGGGGTCCGGCGCCGCGTAGAGGCTTCGATACCACGGCCGCTCCTGCAGCCCCTCCGGGCGCAGCCAGCTGCGCTCGCTGCGCAGCAGCAGCGCGTTCACGCGCGCCAGGGTCTCGGCGTCGAAGGCACCGGCGGCCACGCGCGCCTCGAGGCGAGCCTGCAGGGCCGTCGCGCGCTCGACCAGGTGGAGGCAGCGCAAGCGCAGGCCGCCCAGCACGCTCTTGCCGCCTGCGACGTGGCCATCGAGATCCGCCAGGTGCTTCGCCATGTCCGCGTAGGGCCGCGCAAGGTCGTAGGGCAGGAGCGGCGCATTGGCCAGGCGTGCGAGCAGCACGCCACCGAGGCGCGCGAGCATCAGGGCCGGCTCGTAGTCGTCGCCGACGATCTTGCGGTACCAGGCAAGCGTCTCGTAGGCGGTGTGGTACGAGACGCCACGACTGCCCCCCGCGCCGAGGCTGCACGAGGGCACGCCGAGATGGCAGTAGAAGCCGACGTGATCGCTGCCGCCGCCGAGGTTGCCGAAGGACGCCACCTTCGTGCCGTTCGCCGTCCAGCGCTGGTGGACGCTCTCCTCGGCGGCCCGGGCCTGGGGGACGACGCGGCTGGCGCCCTCGATGACCTGCTTGAGGATCGGCGCGGCGGCGGAGCGGAAGTTCGGCCCCATCGCGGCCATGTCGAGATTCACGTAGGCGACGGCGTGGGCCCCGAGCGCCTGGGCATGCGCCTCGACCCATTCGGTGGAACCGATGATGCCGTACTCCTCGGCACCCCAGTTCGCGAAGACGATCGTGCGCGCGGGACGGTGCCCCTTCGCCGCGGCCTCCGCGAAGCTGCGCGCGATCTCGTACAGCACGATGGTGCCCGCCTGGGGGTCGCCCGAGCCGAAGGTCCAGGCATCGAAGTGGCAGCCCACGATGACCATCTCGTCGGGCTGCGTCGCACCGCGGATCGTGGCGAGCACGTTGGCCGAGGGCGTGATCTTGCGCGGCTGCTCGACCTGCAGGCGCACCTGCAGGTCCGCCGGCCCGGTCACGCGGTAGCGGAACGGCAACCCCCCCTGCCACCCCTTGGGCACCTCCGCGCCGTCCATGCGCGAGAGGATCTGGTGCGCCGCCTGCCAGCCGATGGGCTGGACGGGGATCGCCGGTAGACCGACCGTCTTGGGGTCGAGGCGCTTGGCGTCTTCCGTGGCCGCCGTGAAGGGCGTGAGCGGGTCGCCGGGGTACGCCAGGGTCTTGATGGAGCCCCGCTGGATGCAGTACGGATCGGCGTAGCCCCCCTCGGGGTAGGGCAGCCCCTTGGCCCAACCACTGTCCTGGGGGTCGGTGTAGAGCAGCGCCCCGACGGCGCCCCCCTCCTCGGCGTACTTGGCCTTGAAGCCGCGGTAGTTGCGGCCGTAGCGCGCGACGACGAGCTTGCCTTCCACGGACACGCCGAGTTCCTTCAGCCGGGCGAAGTCCTCGCGCGTGCCGTAGTTCGCGTACACGACCGGCGCGCGCACATCGCCCGTCGCGCTGTAGGCGTTGAAGGCGTGCGGCACGGTCGTGGCGATCTGCGGATCCTGGGCAATCGGTCGCTCGATGACCGGCAGCCGCAGCACCTGCGCGCCGGCGTGCACGTCGAGCCGGGCCTGCACGAAGTGCGGCAGGTAGGCGAAGAAGTCCTCGCGCTTCGTGGCGAGGCCGAGGCCCTCGAACGCGGCCAGCAGCTTGGCGATCATGCGCTGGTCCGCGGGCGTGCCGGCGGGATGCGACTCCGAGCAGAAGTCGTCGTGCCAGGCGCGCAGCCGCGCGGCACTCGGCACGCCCAGCAGGACCTGCTCGAACGCACGCTCGGCGGACGCGGCCGTGGCCGGCCAGGCCGTCAGGCCATCGGCCGGCTCCTCCCCCGCGGCAGGGCCGCCGAGGCTGAAGAGCACGAGCAGGACGGGAAGCCAGGCAATCGGTCGGCGCATGGTCTCGGAGTCTAGCGGCGGCGGGCACCATGGAGCCATGCCCCTCTGGTCCATCGCGTTCGCCTTCCTTCTCGTGATGTCGCTTGTCACGGCACTGCTCTTCCGCTTCGACAAGCGCCGTGCGCGCGCGGGCGGGTGGCGGGTGTCCGAGGCCCGCTTGCTCACCTTCGCCCTGCTGGGGGGCGGCATGGGCGCGTATTGGGCCATGCGCCACTTCCGCCACAAGACCCAGCACTGGCGCTTCCGGCTGCTCGTCCCGCTCTTCACCCTGGCCCAGCTCGCCCTGGTGGGCTGGCTGCTGTGGCGTGAGGTCGCCGCGGCCTGACGCCCGCGGCTAGAACCTCACGAAGCCGCGCAGGCCGAAGATGAAGAGGTCGTTCTTCACGTGCGCCGAGCGCAGATCACCGTCGAGCAGCGTCGAGAACTTCACGCTGGGTGTGAAGGTCCACGCCCGGGCGCGCAGGGCCCAGCCAGCCTGCAGGTAGGCCTCCCCGAAGGCGTTCACCGGCGCTTGGAGCAAGGGCTCCCAGAGATGGTGGTTGCCGGCGCCCAGGCCCCCCGCCAGTTGCAGGGTGCCACAGCCCAAGCGCACGTCATGACCGCAGTCCAGCGACGCATAGATGCTGTCCTCGATCTCGAGGACGCCGATGTAGATGCTCAGCTTGGGCTGCAGGAGCACGTCCGCCGACACGGCGAAGAAGACCTCGGCGAAGTCGTCGAACCAGTCCGAGGGGCTCGTGTAGTAGACCGCGCCGAAGGTGAGGTCCACCGGCGCGGCGGCGTCACGAATGCGGTGCGTATAGGCCAGCGTGATGTCGACCTCGCTGACCTCTCCGGCGCGGCCGTTCGCATCCCCCAGGTCGATGTTGCCCCACACGTTCAGCGAGAAGCCACGGTAGAGCGCCATCGCCGACGGCTGCAGGACGGCGTCGTCCACCGCCAACACGCCCCGCCAGACGTAGCGCGAGTACAAGTCGACGCCA
>JARGNS010000483.1 GCA_029213105.1 Planctomycetota bacterium | reverse complement strand
CAGGGACTCCGCGCCACGGGCGACGAGCCCCACATGCGCGCCCTCGGCGGCGAGGCGCTCGGCAATGGCGCGACCGATGCCTCGGGACGCACCGGTCACGAGGGCACGTCGGCCGTTCAGGGGGCGCGCGCTCACGAGGCGGCCCCGGTCGGGACGAGCGGATGCACCGTGCCCGGCCCGGCTCCGGCGACCTGCACGCGCCGCCCCTCGATGGCCTCGGCGGTCCGGACGTAGGCCAGGGCCCGCGCCGGGCGATGGCACAGCGTCGGCGCCCAGGCCGTCACCTTGCCGACGGAGGCCCCATCCACACGCACCTCGGCGCCGCGCTCCACGGCCGTCTCGTTCTCGAGGTCCACGGCAACGAGCAGCCGCGGCGGCCGTCCCCGGTGCTTGGCCATCACCACGGGCTCCTGGCCCGGGAAGCAGCCCTTGCCCCAGGTGATGGCCTCTTCCAGTCCCGCCTCGTTGAACAACACATCATCGCCCAGCTCGCGGCCGAAGAGCGGGATGCCGTACTGGGCGCAGGCCCAGGCCCACGCGCGGGGGCCGGCAAGCTGGACATCTTCGGTGCCGAGCAGGCAGGTCTCGAGCGCGGCGGCCACGCGCACGGGCGCATGGATCTCGAAGCCCATGAGGCCGCGGCGCGTGATGCGCAGCACACGCACCGGCGCACCCTCCCAGAGGGTCTCGCTGAAGCCGCCTTCGACCGGCACGTCGAAGCCCGCCCGTACGAGTACGCCCAGCGCATCGGGACCGGCCAGGACCCAGGCCGTTTCATCCGTCGGGCCGTCCTCGAAGACGACGTCGTCGGTGATCACGTAGCGCTCGAGCGGCGGCCGCAGGGCAGCCATGGCATCGTGCGAGGCCTCCAGGCGCAGGTGGTCATCGGCGTTCCACAGCAGGAGGTCGCCGAGGATGCGTCCCTTGGGCGTGAGCAGGCAGGCGTACGCCGCCTGCCCGACGGCAAGGCCCTGCACGGACTGCGTCAGCATGCGGTGCAGGTAGTCCAGCCGATCGGCGCCCGTCACGTGCAGGCAGGCGTGGCGCTCCCGTCGATGCAAGCCCGCCGCGCGGATGAGGGCTTCCGCTTCGCGGTGGATCGGATACGCGTCGTCGCGAGCCATGGCGGACGCCTACGCCCCGTCGTCGGCGCCGCCGGCAGGCGGCCACGGCACATCGGGTACCCCGGCGCGGGCGTTCTCCCAGCGCGCCTGCACGAAGAGCAGGTCCGACACGCGGTTCACCCAGCGGATGAAGACCGCCTCGACGGCCTCGGTCTCGGCGAGGGCCACGATGCGACGTTCCGCACGGCGGCAGACGGTGCGTGCGATATGGAAGCGCGCCGCCGCCTCGCAGCCCCCGGGGAGCACGAAGGTCTTGAGCGGCTCGAGTTGCGCCTCCATCGCATCGATGGAGGCCTCGAGCACCTCGACGTCCTCCTCCGTGACCGCGGCCACGCCGGGGTCCCGTCCGGGCGGGCTGGCGAGCCAGGCCCCCAGCCGGAAACAGGCGTCCTGCGCCCGATCCAGGATCACGTCGATGTTGTCCGACGTCTCGACGACGCGAATCCAGCCGAGGTAGGCATTGAGCTCATCGACAGCTCCATACGCATCGACCCGTAGGTCGGCCTTGCTCACGCGCGCGCCCCCATAGAGGCCCGTGCTGCCGTCATCGCCACCGCGGGTGTAGATCTTCATGCGCGAATCATACGACTTCGCGTAGGAAGAGACGACGCCATGCGCAGCCCCCGCCCCCTTCTCGCGATCTTCCTCACGGTCGTCATCGATTTGCTCGGCTTCGGCATCGTGCTGCCCCTGCTGCCGCTCTACGCGGACGAGTGGCACGCCTCGCCGGGCGTGATCGCGCTGCTGTTCACGTCGTTTTCGGCGCTGCAGTTCATCAGCGCGCCGCTCTGGGGGCGACTCTCCGATCGCATCGGACGCCGGCCGGTCATCCTGATCGGCCTGGCCGGATCCTGCGCGTCGTACACGCTGTTCGGCCTGGCGGCCCTCGACCAGATGCTGGTGCTGCTCTTCGTGTCCCGCGTGACGGCCGGCATCTTCGGCGGCACGATCTCGACCGCCTACGCGTTCATCGCCGACGTCACCACCACGGAGGAACGCGGACGCGGCATGGCCCTCATCGGCATGTCCTTCGGCATCGGCTTCACCCTCGGCCCGGCCATCGGGGGCATCGGTCACGCGTGGCATCCCGTCGCACCCGGCCTCATCGCCGCCACGCTCTCGGCCATCGCGTTCCTCTTCGCCTGGCGCAGGCTCCCGGAGCCGGAGGGGCACAAGCCGGCCCCGCGACGCTCATGGTTCGACCTCGGCGCGTTCCGCGAAGCCATGCGCGCTCCGACCATCGGCACGATCCTGCTACTCGTGTTCGTGACCGTCGCCTGTTTCTCGCTGATGGAGTCGACGGTTGGCCTGCTCGGCAAGCGCGTCTACCACCTCAGCTACCTGCAGATCGGCCTGCTGTTCACCTACCTCGGATTCTGGACGGCCTTCACCCAGGGCTTCATCGTGCGGCGCTACATGAAGCGCGTCGGGGAGCAGCGCTACGTCATCGTCGGCACGCTCGTGCTTGGCGGCGGCATGGCCGCCTTTGCGCTCGCGCCGTCCCTCGCGTGGCTCATCGCGCTGGCGCCCCTGGCCGTCCTGGGCTTCGGCATGGTGTCGCCCTCGCTCAACTCCCTGCTCTCCCGCCGCTCGGCCGCAGACGTCCAGGGCGGGATCATGGGCGTGAACCAGTCCCTGCAGAGCCTCTCGCGCATCGTCGGCCCGCTCGTCGGTCTGCCGCTGTTCGGCATCGACACCCGCCTGCCCTTCTGGGTGGGTGCGGGCGTCATGGGGCTCTGCTGCGTGGGCGCCCTGGCGCTCGCACGCCAGACCGTCGCAGACCAGTCCTAGCGACGGACTGCCCGGGCGCGCGCGGGCTTGCCCCCCCCAGCCCTAGGGCGGCGGGCGCAGCGTGATGCTCAAGCCCCGGACCGCCGGTGCGCCGGGGGTGTGCTCCACAGGGGTCGCGTCCTGCTCCGTCGCCCCACC
>JARGNS010000482.1 GCA_029213105.1 Planctomycetota bacterium | reverse complement strand
TGGCCGTGGTGGCACTCGTGGGCGTCGTCGTCTACCAGTGGCTGCTGATCGAGTCGGATCGCGAGCAGGCGCGCGGCCCCGACCTGGGCCCCGGGGTCGTGGCCAAGTTCCTCGAGCAGCCCGTCCACGAGATCCCCGTGGGCGCGGAGGATCCCGTGGACGGGCCCTCGGAAGCACCCGTCACGATGGTCGTGTTCAGCAACTTCGCCTGCCCGGGCTGCGGAGACCTGGCGCACGAGATCCCGGGCGTGCGCGCACAGGTCGGAGATCGGGTGCGCGTCGTCTTCAAGCACTACCCCCTGGGGAAGTCCTGCGATGGCACGGCCTGGGCCGAGGTGCCGGCGGTGTGTCGGGCGGCCTGGCTCGGGGCAGCGGCCCGGCGCCAAAGCCGCTTCTCCGAGCTGCGTACGCGGCTCTTCGAGGAGGAGCCGGATGTCAGCGACGCCCGCCTCGACGCCCTCGCCAAGGACCTGGGGTTGACGCGCGGCGACGCGGAAGACGCGGCCGTCCGGGCCAAGGTGGCGGCGGACATCGCCCTGGGCCGGCGCGTGGGGGTGGCCGTCACGCCGAGCGTCTACCTCGACGGCCGCTACGTGGAGGACCTGGGCGCGGACGTCCTCGTTCAGCTGATTCGGTACCTCGCGCAGGACTGAGCGCCGAGCGCCTCGGATCCCCGGCGTGTCCAAGGACTTGGACATCCACGCATCGGTCGGCAATTCCCGCTGGCGCTGCGGGAAACAAGTCTCTACGTTCGGCGCTCTAGGTGGGGGGCGCCGACAAGGCTGCCTCGATTCCCACGTGAAGTTCAGTTCGATGGAGGAGACATCATGAAGCGAGCCCTGTTGTTTGGAGCATTCGTTGCCCTCGCCTGTCTGGCCCTGCCGGCCGTCCATGGGGACGCGCAGGCGGACAGCAAGAAGAAGGTCCGGATCTGCCACTACACGATCAAGACGACGGTCGAGCAGAGCGAGAAGTGCGAGCGCGCCTGCGAGCATCGCGGTGCCGGCCACGGGAAGTTGCGCTGCACGCAGCGCGTCGCCAAGATCATCACCGTTGACGCCAGCGCCGTCGCGGCGCATCTCGCCCACGGTGATCACGTCGCTCACAAGAAGGGCGGCTGCAAGCAAGGCCGCAGGACCTGCCGCTGCGAGTGCACCGGTGGCGGCAATGACGGCGGGATGATGAAGTAGCGCTCATCCTCGCGATGTGCGCCTTGGCGCGCCTCGATCCGCGAACGGCCGGCACGCAGCGCATGCGTGCCGGCCGTTCCCATGCGTGCGTCGACCACCACTCCCGTCGCGGTGTCAGCGATTGCCCTTCTGTTCGGCGATGACCTCGTCGAGCCAGCGCAGCAGGCGCTCCTCGACCACGGCGCGGGGCATGCCGAGCAGGTCGCGGCAGCCGCGGTCGACGTCCTTGGTCTTGTAGTGCAGCTTGAGGAACTCGCCGGCGAGGCCGTCGTGGCCCTCGATGAGGTAGACGGCGAAGCCGTACGCCACCAGGGCATCGCGCGCCCCGAACGCATCCGTGCCCTTGCCGAGCAGCAGCTGCAGCCCTGCTGGCTTCTTCGCCAGCTGCGCACGCACCTTGACGAGCCACTTGGCGTCGGCGTCGGGCACGGCCCGGTCCTGGGCATCGCCGGCGTACTTGCCCGACACGTTGATGGCCATGCGCGTGCCCGTGAGCTTCCAGGCCAGGTAGCGTGAGATGCCCTCCGCATGCCAGGCCAGGGGCGTCTCGCTGCCCAGGAAGGTGTCGGCCACCATCTGGTTGAGGATCTCGTTCACCGCGAGGTCCAGCTGGCCACGCGCCTGCAGGGCGCGGACGACCAGCGTCTGGCCGTCGGCGTAGACGAGGTCGAGCTTGTCCCGATGCTTGAGCGTGGCGTTGTCGACGGTCGGGAAGCCCTTCAGGAACGTGGCGCGCTCGCCCTTCTTGGCGAAGAGGTAGACCGTGAGTCCCGCGCGCCAGGCGGGCGCCGTGCCCAGGGCCCGCTCGAAGAGCGCGCGAGCGGCCTCGCACGCGGTCGCCCCTTTCACCAGCTCCTTGGGGTCGGCGGTGCCGGCCACACGTACGTGCTTCGTGGCGACGGCCTGGCTCCACGGCAGCTCGATCTTGGCCTCGGCCTTGGTGGTGTCGGAAGCCGTCGGGGCGACCTTGCGGGCCGCGGCGATCGTGGCGTCGAGTCCCGCGACCTGCTCGAGCGTGCGGGCCGACTCCCGTAGCAGCCAGATGTCGTCCCGGGTCACCTCGCCGAGGGCGTCGCGCACGGCGAGGTCCGTCCCGTAGCGCTCGCGCAGCCAGTCCTCGGTCTCGACCATCTCCTTCACGAGGGCCTTGTCCTTGGTCGCGGCGTGGTAGCGCAGGGCGAGCGTGCGCTCGATCGGGGCGATGTCGCTGCGGCCCGGGTAGGTGGAGTGCAGGCCAGCCAGCGTGCTGCGGGCCCACAGCAGCTGGGGGATCGTCTCGGCGCTGCCGCAGAGGGCGAGCAGCCCCGTGATCTGTGCTTCGAGGATCTCGGCCAAGGCCGCGTCGGCCTCGGCCTGGCCCTTCTTCGCGAGGGTGCGCGCACGCTTGTAGCGCGGGTTCTGCACCCACGCGTGGTCGTCGCCGCGCTTGTACTTGAGCTTCTTGCGCGCCTCCTTGTGGTCCGGTTCGAAGGCGAGCAGGCGCTCGTAGGCCTCATCGCGCTTGCCGTAGAGCTTCTTCTTGGCGCACCACGCCGCGTGGGCTTCGAGCTTGGCGCCGGTCTCGGTGCCCAGCGCCAGGGCGCGCGCCTGGAGGTCGTCCTCCCCGGCCTGCAGGTCCGAGCCGGGGAAGGCCAGCACGACCAGCAAGGCGAGCAAGGGGGCGGCCCGGATCATGCCGAGTCCTCCAGGAGGGTCTCGAACGCGGTGCGGTGGTGGGCCGGGATCGGGGTGCTCTCCCAGGCCTCCATGTCGACGGCCACCTGCGTGTTGCGGACGCGGAAGGCCACCTCGCCGTCGCTCGAGCGCCTGCCCTCGTACACGAAGTCGACCGAGGCCGTCCCGAGGCGGGCCACGGCGACGGACATCTCGAGTTC
>JARGNS010000002.1:13032-31874 GCA_029213105.1 Planctomycetota bacterium | reverse complement strand
ACCACGTCGGGCCCCGTGCCATGGCCGTCTTTCAGCAGCACGGCGGCCCAGCCGGCGGCGCGCAGCGCCTGGGCGGCGGTCTCGGCGTCGTCGATGGCCTCGAGACCCAGGAGCCGGGCGGCCTCGGGGCGGTTCGGGGTCCGGAGCGTGGCGTGCGGGCCGAGGCGCGCCGCCAGGGTCGGGATGGCCGCGGCCTCGAGCAGGTCCCCCCCCGCGCCGGCGGCCAGGACCGGGTCCACCACGAGGGGGCGCGGCGCAGCCGCCGCGAGGGCCGCCGCCACGGCGTCCACGATGCCGGCCGTGGCCAGCATGCCCGTTTTCAGGGCGGCGGGGTCGTCCTCCGCCAGCACCCGGCCCAGCTCGCGGGCCACGGAGGCCGGTTTCTTGGGCTCTACGGCCAGGACGCCCGCGGGGCCCTGCTCGGTGTCGGCGGTCACGACGGCCCGGCCGCGGCACCCGAGGGCCTCGAAGACGGCCAGATCCACACCCCAGCCGGCACTACCGGTGGGGTCAAATCCGGCAATGGTGCACAACACCCTGTGGTTGAACCGATGCATAGAGTACGAGTCGCCGCGATCGAGGGCCCAGACTGCCCCCCGGACGCGCCGCCGCACGGGAGGATCGCATGAATCGTCGTCTTTGGAACCTCGCCCTGGGCCTGGCTGTCGCCAGCCTGCTGACGGGCTGCAAAACCAGTGTCCCCACGACCATGAACACCCATGTGGGGGAGAGCCAGACCATGGTCGGGCGCATGGCGCCCCACCGGGAGTCCCAGACCTTCACGTTCGAGGGGGTCGAGTCCAGCCTGCTCGACTTCACGGTCCAGGCCGGCGACGCCTCCGTCGCCGCCCCGACGATCGCCGTGATGGACCCGGACGGCGAGCGCTTGCCGGTCGAGACGGCCGTGGGCGCCCAGAAGGGCTCGGCCACGGTCAGCGTGAGCGGCCTGGTGTTGTCCAAGACAGGCAACTACCAGGTGGTCGCGACGCCGTCGAACACCTGCGGCGAGCTGTGCTACAGCTTCCGCCACCGTCTGCGCTACCCGCCGCCGGCCCCCCGCAAGACCCAGTTGAGCGCCTGCAAGCCCGCCCCGCTCTACTTCTCGGCCCCGCGCGGTGGCTTCGTGGCGGTCACCGTCACGCGGGACCCCGGCCAGGAGTTCATCCCCGACATCGTGGCGGTCAAGGACCCCTGGGGTGGTCCGGCCCTCGACAAGAGCCAGGTGCCCTGTGGCTGCAACCCCCCGCGGGTCAGCCGGAGCTGCAACAACTCCATGATCCTGACCTTCACGGCGCCGAAGCCCGGCATCTACACCGTGATGGCGGCGGCCAAGCCCGGCGCCGAGGGCACGGGCACGATCTCGGTGCAGGTCCGCAAGCCGAAGGGCGCCGAGCGCTACGTCTATCACGGAGGCGCACGTGCCACGGCCTACGGCAACCCGGGCCGCGTGGCCCCGACGCCGGCCGCCGCGCCCTGCAGCCCGCCGACCGTCGGCGCGCCCCGTGGCCGCGCGAGCATCCCGCCCCCCCCGCCGCCCCCGTCGACGGCCTCCCGCATCCAGGGTGCCCAGCCCCCGATCGAAGCGCCCATCGCTCGCCGCTAGCGGCGCCCGAGGCCCGCGAGCGCGTACACTGCCTCCCCCGCATCCCGGCGGGAGGAGGCCCCCATGCGCACGCGATCCCGCACCCCCGCGCGTTCCATTCGTTTCCTGGCAGCCGGTCTGCTCGGCCTGCTTGCGCTCGGGCTTCCCGGCGTGGCGCGTGCCGAGGAAGGCGGCGAGAAGCTGCGCCAGGCCGTCGCCTACGCCAAGCAGAAGGTCTATCCCTGCCTGGTGAACATCGGCGTGGTGGCCAAGCAGTTCCGCCAGGGCCGTGAGACCCGTGGGCTGGGCGCCGGCTCGGGCGTGATCGTCAGCCCCGCCGGCCACGTCGTGACCAACTTCCACGTGGCGGGCGAGGCCAGCCGCATCACGTGCAAGCTGCCCTCGGGCGAGTCGATCGACGCCGACATCGTCTGCCGTGATCCGCTGACCGACCTGTGCGTGCTCAAGCTGCGTATGGACCAGCGCCGCGACCCCAACCAGCCGATTCCCTTCGCCACGGTGGGGGACTCCACCTCCGTGCGCGTCGGTGAGCACGTCATGGCCATGGGCAACCCCGGTGGCCTGACGAGCACCGTGACGCTCGGGATCGTCAGCAACACCGCCCGCGTGTTCACCAACTTCACGGGCAGCGCGATCCAGACGTTCGACTTCGGTGGCGGGCAGCTGACCGGCATCTTCAACCAGTGGATCCAGCACGACGCCCTGATCCTCCCCGGCAACAGCGGTGGCCCGCTCGTCAGCCTCAAGGGTGAGGTCATCGGCATCAACACGCGCGGCGGCTCGGGCACCGGCTTCGCCGTCCCCGCCTCCACGGTGAAGAAGGTCCTCGCCCAGGCCCTGACCTGGGGTGAGGTCCGGCGCGGCTGGCTCGGCATGTCCATCGTCCCGGTCAACCACCTGGATCGCGACAAGGGCGCGCTCGTCTCCTCCGTCTTCCCCGGGGGACCCGCCGACAAGGCCGGCATCAAGCCCGGCGACATCGTCACCCGGATCGACAACGGTGAGATCGCCGTGGTCGGCTTCGAGGGGGTGCCGCTGTTCCTCTCGCGCGTTGCCGACCTTCGCGCCGGCAAGTCCGTCGCCATCGAGTACGAGCGCAAGGGGGACCTCAACGGCACCGAGGTCGTCGTCGCGCCGATGGAGAAGTACGTCGGCGACGAGAAGGCCTTCCGCACGTGGGGCGTGTCCGCGCAGGACATCACCAAGCCCATGGCCTTCGCGCGCCGCTACCCCGACACGGATGGCGTGCTGCTCTCGACGATGCGTCCCGGCTCCGCGCCCGACAAGGCCAAGCCCGCGCTGCAGAGCGGCGATGTCGTCCTCGCGATCGGCGGCAAGCCCGTCACGAACCTCGAGGACTTCGGCAAGCTCATGCAGGTCAACAGCAAGAGCAAGGCCCTGCCGGTGCGCTTCCGCCGTGGCAAGATGGACATGGTCACCGTGCTCGACATGAGCAAGCCCCCGCGTCCTCCGCGCAACACCGAGCTGGCCAAGGCCTGGATGGGCATCAGCACACAGGTGCTCACGACGAAGGTCGCGACGGCGCTCGGCATGGAGGGCGTCAAGGGCTTCCGCGTCACGCGCATCATGCCCGGCACCGAGGCCGAGAAGTCCGACCTCGCCGTCGGTGACGTCATCACCTCGCTCAACGGCAAGGCCCTCGACGCCTACCGCCTGCAGGATGGTCAGATCCTCACGCGCATGGTCGAGGACCTCGACATCGGCGGCGACGCGAAGCTCGAGATCATGCGTGGCGGCAAGACGCTGGAGATCTCCGTCACGCTCGAGGAGACGCCGAACACGTCGGCCGACGCCCGCACCGCCGAGGACCCGGTCCTCGAGTTCAAGGTGCGTGAACTCACCTTCATCGATCGCGTCAACCGCGATCTGGACAAGGACTACCGCGGCATCATGGTCGCGGCCGTCACGCCCGGCAGCTGGGCGCAGGTCGCGAACCTGCGCGCCGGCGACATCCTGCTCGAGATCAATGATCAGCCCGTCGACAGCATCCGCAGCTTCAAGAAGCTGGTGCGGGAGATGGGCAAGGCGAAGCCGAAGACCGTGAAGATCTTCGTGCGTCGCGGTCGCTCGACCGCGTTCGTCTTCATGCGCCCCGAATGGCCTCGCGACTGATCGCGGGGAAGGAGACCACCATGCGAAACCTCACACTCACCGCCGCGTTCTGCGCGCTCGCCCTGCTGGTGTCTGCTCCCCTCGTGCGGGCCGACGAAGATGCCGGCGTCTACGAGAAGCTCATGGCGGACAAGGCCGCGAGCGTCGTGTCCGTCAAGTTCGTCCTGAACGTGAAGGTCATGCGTGATGGCGCGGCCCTCATGCCGCCGCAGGAGCAGTCCGGCGCCGCCACGGGTGTGGTCGTCGACAGCTCCGGTCTGGTGATGATCCCCGGCGCCGCCTTCGGTGTCGGCAACCTCGGCATCCCGCGTCGCATGCGCGCGCAGCTGACCATCCAGGCCGTGCCGTCCAACATTCGCGTCGTCTTCCCGGGCGACACGAAGGAGTACGAGGCGGTGCTCGGTGCGAAGGACAGCAAGCTCGGTCTTGCCTTCGTCCTCATCCGCGACCTCGGCGACAAGAAGATTGCCGCGCTGGACACCGCGTCCGGCGCCGAGCCCAAGATCGGTCAGACGCTCTACGCCGTCAGCCGCCTGGATCAGGGCTTCGATCACGCGCCGATGGTGATGCGTGCCAAGGTGGCCGGCAAGGTCAGCAAGCCGCGCGACATGTGGATCGTCCAGGGTGCCGGTGGTGCGATGGGGCAGCCGCTCTTCGACATCGCGGGCGCCGTGGCCGGCATCATGGTCAGCCAGGAGGGCGTGGGCGAGGACTCCGAGGCCCGCCCGTTCCTGCTTCCGCTGAAGGTCGCCGCCGCGACGATCAAGAACAGCCTCAGCAAGTCCAAGGACGAACTCGATCGCGTCCTCGAGGAAGAGGAAGAAGCCGCCGCCGAGGACGCCGAGGACGGCGACAAGGGTGACGCGGACAAGGGCGACGGCGACAAGAAGGACGCGCCCAAGAAGGACGACGGCGACAAGTAGGGATGCTTCGCACCCTCGTTGCGATCGGCACCAGCCTCCTCCTCTTCGCCGCCCCTGCCTGGGCCGGCGACCCGGTGGAGGATGCCCGCATCGCCGAGGCGAACACCCTTCTCGCCAACCTCGCCGCGTGGACCAAGGCGGGCGACAAGCCGCGCTTGGAGAAGGCCCTTCCGAAGGCCGAGAAGGTCCACAACGAGCTGAAGACCAACAGCGTGCGCGTCAAGGTCCAGAAGGCCGTGGGCGCGATCATCGGCACGGAGGCCTGTGGTCGCGTGCGCATGCTGGCGGCCGACAGTCTCGGCCGCTTCAACGATCCGAAGGGCGCCTACAAACAGCTCAAGCCGCACCTTCCTCCGGTCAAGGAAGCCGCGGCAGGGCTCGTGCCGCTGCGCGTGGTCCAGGCGACCGGCGCCCTCGCCCCCGACACCGCCATCGGTACGCTGACCCAGCTCATGGAGAAGGCCAAGGACGCCAACGTGTCGCGCCACGCGGTGCAGGCCCTGGGCAAGTACGGCTGGTCGCGGAGCCGCAACCGGGTGCTGACCTCGATGGCGGAGTACCTGCGTCGCCTGCGCCCGGGCGGCAACAATCTCAAGAACGGCCGCGTGGGGGGTGCTGCGACTCGCGAGCGCTTCCGCATGCTCGAGCAGACGATGATCGTCGCGCTGCAGGAACTCACCGGTCAGAAGACGCTCGACAGCACCGAGAAGTGGCTGGCCGCCTGGAAGGCAAACAAGAAGCAGGCCGCGAAGCTCTTCACGTTCGAGCGCTGAACTGCGCTCGGCGCTACTGGCCCAGACGCAGGCGGTGATGCAGCTCGAGCGGCATGGCGGGTCGCCCGTCTTCACCAAGCTGGAACTCGAGTAGCTCCAGACGGTCCAGGTGTCCGTGGATCGGCAGGTCGGCCGCCATCAGGACCGCGAGCCCGCGTGCGAGCTGTTCGCTGTCGAGGCCGAGGCCCATGGTGACGTGCGGGACCCAGTTGCCCGGGAAGAAGTACTCACCGACCGGCTGGTCGAGCGCGGCGAAGCGTTCGTGGAAGCCCGCGTGGAGCTCGAGCAGGCCGCGGGTGACGACCGGCGCGAGGAACAGCACGCCTTCAGCCGTAGGGAACGCGGCCGGGTTGTAGAGCGTGATCGGCTCGGGCGTCTCTTCCGCCGCGAAGGAGGCGAAGGCGCTGCGTGCCTCGATGGGATCCAGGTCTTCGAAGACGGCAATGGTCACGTGGGGCGCCGTCTCGAGCTCCAAGCCGTGGTGGGGCAGGCCCGCCGCAGCGAGGTCCTCCCAGATCGTTCGTACACGGGCGGCAGCAGACTCATCGAGGAGCAGTTCGAGGACAAACGGCATGGCGATCCGGCCCGGGGCTTGGCGAGGGGGGCCCGCACCATAGCCCGATTGGCGTTGTTCGGTACCCGTTTCGGAACAAATCCACGCGGGCGGCGTAGTATGAGGCACACCGTGCGCACCTTGGCCCGCCCCCTGCTGTCGATCCTGCTCGTCGTGCTCGTCACGACGTGGGGCATCTGCCCGTGCACGATGGCCAGCGCGCTTGGCCTCGGGCCTGGCGATGCGGTAGGGGCCGAAGGCGAAGCTGCTGGCGTCGCCGCGTCGACGACGAGTCCCACACCGCCGCTGACCTGCTGCTGCAAGCGCATGGCGCCGCCGGCACGCGAGAGCGATGGCGAGACCCCGCCCGAAGACGAGTGCCCCTGCTGCAAGCGCGGCGGGTGGATGCGCGACTTGCCGGATCAGGTCCAGACGGTCGCGCTGGAAGCGCCCGGTTTGGCGACGTTCGACCTGCCGCTGCTCGTGGCGACCTACGCCCACCCGCAGCCCACGCCGGTGCGCGTCCTTCGCGATACCGGCCCACCGACCTGCTGGAGGCCGCACGCCTCGCCGGTCGGCATCGTCCGCCTGCTCTCCTGACTCTCGCGTAGCGATGCGCAGCGCCCGTGGCGGTGCTGCGCCCCCGATCCCTCTTCGCTACGTGAGGTCTTCTCGTGCTTCCTGCTCCTTCCCGTTCCCTCGCGCTTCTCGCGTTCCTGCTGCTCGGCGCCTGTGTGACGCATGACCCCCAGGTCGTGACGATCGACACGGCGGCCGAGTCCTTCGAGCCCCATCCCGACGGGCCCCTGGCCTTCGAGGAGGCCGTGCGCGTGCTTGTCGCGCGCAACCCCGAGCTGCGTGCGACACGTGCGCGTATCGATGCCGTCAACATCAACCCGGGGCCCGGCACCGTTCGCGCGACCCAGCAGGTGATGGACGGGCGCGCCACGGAACTCATGGTGCAGACCGACCTGCTCGCGCTCCTCGGCCTGGGACCGCGCCGGGCCGAGACCGCGTGGGCGCGCGCCGTTCGTGATGAGCGCCTGCGCGAGCACCACCAGCGCGCGCGCGATCTCGTCGCCGACCTCGCCGCGGCCTATGCCGTGGAACAGGCGCTGAGTGCGCTGCCCAGTCCCAAGGTCGAGATCGACATCGATGCCTTCGAGCAGGCTGGACTCGCTTCGGACTCGGTCCTCTCCGCGGCCCGAGGGTTGCAGGCCGAGGGCGCTGCCGAGGCCCGCGTCATCAGTGCACGCGTCGCGGATGCCCGCCGCGAGATCGCACGCCTCATCGGTGCGGCACCCACGTCGACCATCTTGCCGGTCGAGTGGGATGCGGCGACGCCGGCGATCGAGACGCCGGATCGGCGCCAGCTGATCCTCGCGCGGGGTGATCTGCAGACACTGATGGCCGCCTGGCACCGTGCCGACCTCGGCTTCAAGTACGAGGTCGAGCGCCAGTTCCCCACGGTGGTCGCCGGCCTCGGAGGAAACCTGGATCTCAACGCGCCCATGCAGCTGATCGGCGTGCACCTGCCGCTAGACGCACCGGCCCGCGCGAAGGCCGCGCGCCATGCGCGAGAAGCCGCGTTTTACGATCTCGAGTCCGGCGTGCTTGCCGCGCTGCACGACGCCGAGTCCGCCCTGTTCGAGCTGGAAGCGGCGCGTGCGCGTCACGACGCCGCCCGTGCCCGCGTGCAGGCGGCCGACGACCTTCTCGCCGCCGAGCGCGCTCACCTGCAGACGGATCCCGAAGGCCTGGGCCGCGTCGTGTTCGTCGGCGGACGCCGGGTAGATGCCGCACGCATGCTGCGGGAGACCAGCGTCGCCCATGCCCGCGCCTATGTCGGAGCTGCTCGTGCGGCGGGCTGGCCCGCTCCCGAGCTCGTGGAGGCTGCGCGATGAGCACCGAAGCCCGTTCCGCCCACCCCGATCTCGAGGCCCTGCGTCGCAAGGAGCCCGTGGCGCCGACGCCCGGCCGCCGCTGGCTTCCTCGGCTCGTGACGTTTGCCATCGTCGTCGCGCTGCTCGGTGCTGCGTTCGCCGTCCTGCAGCCCTTGCTGTTCCCCGCGCGCACCGTGCGCGTCGTGGGCGTGCGACCGGTGCAAGCCGGTGAGGGGCGTGCCGTCAGCGCCCACGCCGTGCAGGCAGCCGGCTGGGTCGAGGCCGATCCATATCCGCTCACCGTGCGCCCGCTCGTTCGCGGCGTCGTCGAGACGCTCGCCGTCCTCGAAGGCTCCACCGTGAAGCGGGGCGAGACCATCATCGCCGTCCTGCGCAACGCGGAGATCGAGAACGCGTTCGTGGCTGCGGAGGCGCAGCACGCCTTGATGGCCTCCGTCTACGAGCACCGCAAGACGACGCTTGCCGTGATGAAGTCCATTCTCGAGCAGAAGATCAGCCTGCGCGCCGAGGTGGCCCAGCGCCAAGGCGAGCTCGCCACGGCCCGTGCCGAGGTCGATGGGGCGGCCGCGCGCCGCGGCGTGGCCGAGGCCACGCTGGCCAGGGCGCGCGTCGAACTCGACGCCCAGCGCGAACTCGAGAAGGCGGGCCACGCCACGCCGACGGCCCTGGCCCTCGCCAAGGCGCGCGTCCGCGAAGCGGAGGAGCGCGTCAAGGAGGTGCGCTTCGATGAGGTGCGCGTCGTGGCGGATCTCTCGCGCCTGAACAACCTGCTCGAACTCGCCCGGGAGGCCGTACGCGATCCGCGCGCCTTGCAAGGGAAGGTCGACGAGGCCGAAGCGGCCATGCACCACGCGCACGCCGATGTGAAGCGCGCCCAGGCCGACCTGGCGATCGCCCAGCGCAACGTGGATCTGCTCACCATCCGGGCGCCCATGACCGGCGTGGTCCTGCGGCTCGAGGCGGCGCCGGGTGCGCTGGTCGGGCCGGCCGGTGAGTTCAAGGGCAGCGGCGAGGGGGCGGGATCCACCGGCCTGCTCAACCGCCTGACCGGAGCGCTCTGCTCGATCTTCGATCCTGCCAAGCTGCAGGTGCGCGTCGATGTGCCGTACTCCGACCTCCCGGGCATCGCCGAGGGCACGGTCGTGGAGCTCGAGGCCAAGGCCGTGCCGGGCAAGCGCTTCGGTGGGATCGTGGACCGCCTCGTGCGCGAGGCCGACATCACCCAGGCCAAGCTGCAGGTGAAGGTTCGCGTCACGGATCCCGATCCGCGTCTGCGCCCGGAGATGCTCTGCACCGCACGCTTCCTCGTGAAGCCGGAGGGGCCCTCCAAGGCCGTGCGCCAGGGCGGGGGCCCCACGCGTCTCCTCGTGCCGACCGAGGCGCTGCGGGGGGACGCGGTCTTCGTGTTCGATCCCCGGGCCGGCGGCAAGGCGCGTCGGGTGTCGGTGCGCGTGTTCGGCGCCGATGACGGTTGGACCGAGGTGGAGGGCGAGCTCGGTCTCTCCTCCAAGGTGATCGTCGATGAAGTCACGGACGGCGAGCCGATCAAGCCGACGTCCACGGAGGTTGGCCGATGAGCGACGCACTGATCCAGGTCCGGGGCGTCACCAAGACCTTCTTCGGAAAGAGTGAGGACGTCACGCCCCTGAAGGACCTCGACCTGACGATTCCGCGTGGAGATTTCGTCGCGCTGATGGGGCCGAGTGGCTCGGGCAAGACGACCCTGTTGCACCTGCTTGCCGGCATCGACAAGCCCACGGAAGGCACGGTGCATGTCGGCGAGACGGAGGTCTCGGCCTTGGGCTCTCGCGCGCTCGCACGCTGGCGCAACCGGCACGTGGGCTTCGTCTTCCAGCAATACAACCTCGTGCCCGTGCTCACCGCACGCGAGAACGTGGAGTTGCCGTTGCTGCTCGACAAGCTGTCGTCCTCCGAGCGCGAGCGCAAGGTCGCCGTGGCCTTGGATGCCGTCGGTCTCTCGGATCGGGCGAGTCACCTCCCGCGGGAGTTGTCTGGTGGCCAGCAGCAGCGAGTTGCCGTGGCCCGCGCCATCGTGGCGGGGCCCGAGCTCATCCTGGCCGACGAGCCCACCGGCAACCTGGACGAGAAGGCTGCGTTTGCCATTCTCGACCTCCTCAAGGAACTGCATGCCCGCTTCGGGCAGACCCTGGTGATGGTGACCCACGATCCGCGCGCGGCCGAGGCCGCCGCGCGGGTGATCCACCTGGACAAGGGCCGTGTGACCGCGGACGACTCCGCCGAGGCGGGCGCATGAGCAACGTCCTGCGCCTTCTCACGTACGTCCGTCGCACGATCTTCCGGGCGCGGGCGCGCAGCCTGCTGACGATCTTCGGCACCGCCCTGGCCATCGCGCTCTTCGCCTTCGTTCGCATGCTCGAGGGCGGCGTCGATCGGATGGCGGATCAGGCGAACCAGCCCGTCCTCGTTGTCTTCGAGACGAGCCGCTTCTGCCCGCTGACCTCGCTCCTGCCCGACCGCTACGCGGATGACATTGCGAGCATGGAGGGCGTAGACTCGGTGCTTCCGACGCTCCTGTTCATCAACTCGTGTCGGGCGAACCTCGATCTGGTCACCCTGCACGGTGTGCTTCCGGACCTCGTGGACGAGATGCACGACTTCGAGGTCGTGGAAGGTGATGGCCAGAGTTGGAAGAACAAGCCCGACGGTGCGTTGGTGGGCCAGCGCATCGCGCAGCGTCGGGGCTTGAAAGTGGGGGACCGCCTGCGTGTCGGCAATGTGGACCTGAGTGTCGACGGCATCATGTCGTCGGGAGCCGCGGGGCTCGACAACGTCGTCTTCATGCAGATGGAGCAATTGCAACTCGCGCGCAAGCAGCAGGGCATCGCCACCGAGTTCTTCGTCCGCGTGAAGGAGGGCTACGATCCGGCGGTCGTGGCGCGCCAGATCGACGAGCAGTTCGCCGGCGATGAGCGCCAGACCGATACGCAGACCATGCAGGCCTTCGTGGCCAGCGCGGTGGGCGAGGTGAAGGAGGTCGTCGATTTCGCCCGCGCGATCGGCTACCTGGCCGTGCTCGTGGTGATCCTCATCCTGGGCAACACCGTCTACATCAGCGCGCAGACGCGGCGCTCGGAGCTCGGCGTCATGGAGACGATGGGTGCGACGGGGGGCGTCCTCGCGACCCTCATCGCCATCGAGAGTGTCCTGCTGAGCTTCGCGGGGGGCGTGCTCGGGGTCGGCGCGATCATGCTGTGGCTGACGCTCTCGCCCCTGACGCTCGGCGTCGAGGGCTGGGGCATCGACATCCTCCCGGATGTGCCGCTGGCCCTGCTCTCGCTCGGCGTGGCCGTGGCCGTGGGCGTGGTCGCCGCCATCGGTCCTGCCATCGAGACGCTGCGTCGCCCCCTGGCACTCGCGGTGAAGGCGGACTGATGCTGCCGTTCTCCTACGCACTCCGGAACCTGTGGCGTCGTCGGACGCGCACGCTCATCACGTTGGGCGGCATTGCCCTGATCGCGACCCTCGTGGTGTTGATGGGGGGCTTTGCCAGCGGGCTGTCCAACACGGCGCGCGATAGTGCTGCCGCGGATGTGATGGTGCTGACAGGCAACGCCAGCGAGCACGACATGGTCCGCTCGGTCATCACGCGAGGCAACGCGGAGGCCGCCGCCGCCGGGATTCCGTACGTCGCCGAAGACGGCGGACGTCGCGCCGTCTCGATCGAGCTCCATATCGCCACGCGCAAGGACGATCGCATCGGCCTCCTGCGTGGTGTGACGGGCGGTGCCTACCTGGTGCATCGGCGCATCACCGTCGTCGAGGGCCGCGAGCCGCGCGAGCCGTTCGAGCTCATGGCGGGCCGCCTCGCGGCTGCGCGCATGGGACTTCCCGAGACGGCCTTTACCGTGGGCAAGGTCGTGCAGTTCGAGGGCATGGACTGGCGCATCGTCGGGAGGTTTGCGGCACCGGGCACCGTGCTCGAAGCCGAGTTCTGGGGGCGCCTGGACGACATCGCCCTCGCCACCCGCCGCACCGACGTCTCCTGCGTCGCGGCGCGGCTCGAGGATCCCGCCGACATGGCCAAGGTCGGGCTGTGGATCAACCGCAACGGCGTCGAGTACGAGATCGCTGGCGTGCCCGAGACGACCATGTTCGAGACCCTGCAGAAGGCGCTCGACCCGATCGCGGGCCTGGCGTGGGTGATGGCGCTCCTCGTGCTGGTGGGGGGCGTGTTTGCCTGCGCCAACACGATGTTCGCGGCCGTCCTCGCGCGGACCCGTGAGATGGGCGCCCTGCGCGCCATCGGCTACGGGCCCCTGGCCGTGGGCTTCTCGCTGCTGACCGAGGCCCTCCTGCTGGGCGCGATCGGTGGCCTGCTGGGCTTCTGGATCGCCGGACTCTTCGGCGAGGTGCCCCTGAAGTTCCCCATGGGCGCTTTCTATCTCGATCTCTCCCCTACCATCCGTCTGGCGGGTCTGGGCAGCGCGATGCTGGCCGGCCTGATCGGCGGCCTTGTTCCCGCGTGGCGTGCGATCCGCATGCCTCTTCCCGATGCCCTCGGAGGCAAGCTATGAACCGCTCCCCCCTGCTCGCGCTCGCATGCGCATTCCTCCTGGCCGCCTGCGGCGGCGACACCACCGCGCCCACCGACGGGGCCAAGTCCGGCACGAAGCCGGCCGACACCCTGCTGTTGGCGCAGAAGCCCGGCGACGCCGTCGATGTGCTTACCGCACGTGGCAAGGCCGAAGGCGACGAGGTCATCGTCGTCGGTCGCGTGTCCGAAATGGTGAAGGGCTTTGCGGCCTTCACCATCACCGACGACTCCGTGGAGTGGTGCGGGCGGGGCGAGGAAGACTGCGGGTGCCCGACGCCGTGGGACTACTGCTGCGAGGAGGAGCGTGCCAAGGCCGGTCGCCTGCCCGTGGAGCTGCGCGATGCCGAGGGCGAGCCCGTGGCCGCAAGCGACACCGGATTGCGCTTGCTCGACCTCGTCGTCGTGAAGGGCACGCTCGCCAAGACGGAGAGCGGCGGCCTGATGGTCCTGGCCCAGGACGGCTGGTTCCGCGCCGAGCGCCCGAAGCTTCCGGAAGGTCTCGCCTGGCCGCAGTAGACGCTTGCGCCGTCCGCACGGAACGGCCGCTCTAGGGCGTGCGGTTCTCGAGGAGCTCGCGGATCTTGCGGAGCTCCGTGGCGCAGCGATCGGCGCGATGTGCCGTGTACAGGACGCACGCAGTGACGAGCACGGCGGCGAGGGGGCCCAGGATCATCAACAGGTCCTTCATGGTCACTCTCCGGATCAGGCCTGGGCCTACTTGCTGTCGAGCCACCAGGTGCCGTCCCAGTCCGCGGCCGGCGGGTTGTCGCGCAGGTGCTCGCAGCGGGTGATGAGCTTGAGAGCGAGCCCGTGCACGCGGCTGGACGCGTCCAGCGTCTGCAGCGAGGCGATGGCCTCGTCGAACTTGCGCTCGTTGCGATCGGCCAGTGCCCGCTCGTAGGTCGCGATGTCCGCACGCAGCGCGTCGTCCGCGTCCTCGGCGGTACTCAGCGGCGTGAAGATCGGCTCGGGCTTGCTCTTGCCGATCACACCGACGCGATCCACCCGCATCCAGGCGAATTCCTCGCCCGCCTGCACGCGGGCATCGTTGGCGCACAGGATCGTGCAGCCGAACACCTTGGTGGCGCCCTCCAGGCGAGCGGAGAGGTTCACCACATCGCCCAGGGCCGTGAAGTTCAGCCGCGACGGCGCGCCGAAGTTGCCGACGTAGGCCGGGCCTGTCGCCAGGCCGAAGCCCGTCCACAGCGGCGGGAGCCCCTCGGCCTCGCAGCGCTCGCTGAACTCGCGAACGAAGGCCTCGGCGCGTACGGCCGCGCGCATGGCACCCCGGGCGTGATGCGGGTCGTCGACCGGCGCGCCCCACATGGCCATGATCGCGTCGCCGATCATCTTGTCCACGGAGCCGCCCTCTTCGCTGATGATCGTCATGATCGGCTCGAAGTAGCCGGACAGGTGGCTCGAGAGGTCGGCCGGGCTCATCTTCTCGCTGATGGACGTGAAGCCGCGGATGTCTGTGAAGAGGATGGTGATGGGGATCGAGGCCCCGCCGATCTGCGCCGCTTCCCCGCGACGGAGAAGCTCCTGCACGACGGCCGTCGGGATGTACTTCGAGAAGCTCTCCAGGGCCGCGCGCATGTTCTCTTGCGCCTTGGCCAGACGGTGTGTCTCCAGCACGTGGGACTCGATCTCCGGCCCCTTCGCCAGCTCGAGTGAGGTGATGCGTTCGCTCTGGGCGACGAGCTGTCGCATGGGGATGGCGTAGAGGCGAGCCAGCAGCATGGCCAGACCGAGCGCGATCAGGAGCGCCAGGGCGGAGATCCACATGATGTTGCGCTGCTGGGCACGCACCTGGCCGAGGAAGTCCGCTTCGGGCACGGCGACGCCGATCCACAGGGGCGGGCCTCCGGGGAGGGGATGCGGCTCGAAGATCATGCGCCAGCTCTCGCCATCGATCTCCACGCGGCGCAGGCAGGTGGAACCGGACGCCTGGATCTGGGTGAAGAGCTCCTTCACGCCGGCGAGCGCCGGGTGCCCGAGCTCGTCCAGGCGCGGCATCTTGTTGCCGAGCTCCTTGATGTGCGCGAGGCGCTTCTCCGGCGTGTCGTAGGCGTCGGTGGCTGGGAACCCGACGATGCGCCCATCTTCGGTGAGCACCATGGCCATGCCGTGGGGGCTGGGACGGAGCGAGGCGGTGAAGTCGGAGAGCTTCGTCAGCATGACGTTGAACGTCATCATGTAGACGTCGCCCCCTGGACCCTCGTAGGGCAGCGAGGCCGCGATGCCGGGCGCCTTGCTCGTGTTCAGGATGAACGGATCGGTCCAGAAGATCTCGGCGGCGGCGGCCTTGCCCCCGGCGGCGTCCAGTTGCTCTCGTGCCCCGGCGTACCAGGGCCGCTCGCGGGGGTCGAACTTCGTGGGCTTGCTGTAGGCGCGGACGAGCGAGCCGTCGGGCCTGCGGACCGAGTAGTCGGCCGGCTTGCCCGCTACGCCCGCGTAGGTGATGCGGTTGAGGTAGTTCTCGCCGTCGGCGCCGAGGCGGTAGCTGAACCCGTCGGAGTTGCCTGTCGCAATGGACGTCACCTGCGGCATGGCGGCCAGCACGGGCAGGTAGACGGCATTCGAGCGCTCGAGATCGCTCGGGTCGACGACGTGGCCTCGGGCCCAGGTCCGGCCGCTCCGCAGTCCCGTCATCACGGGCAGGAAGAAGCCGTCGAGCTCCTTCTCGACGAAATCGCGTGTGCGCTCGAGGTAGCGGCTCCCGAGGTCCTCCGCGATCGCGTTGCCGGCCCGGTAGTTGAAGTAGAGGATCGCCGCCGCCAGCAGCAGGATCAGGGCCATGAGCATGGAGACGAGACTGGTACGGATGCGAATGCGAGCCACGCGCGGATCCTAGCCCGCCCGCCGCGCGAATCGCACGTGTCGTTCCACGAATCCCCGCTTCGCCTCACGCGCCGCGGCCCCGTTGCGGACTACTCCGCCGGAGGCGTGACCTGCATGGCCAGCAGGGTGAGGTCGTCTTCGAAGTGCTCGGAGCCCGACCAGGCCACGACGTTCTTGCGGACGCCGGCGAGCACGGCGAGCGGGCCTCCCGCGGCCTCCGCGACAAGCACGTCACGCAGGCGCGGGTAGCCGAACATCTCGCCGCCGGGGCCGTTGGCCTCCGTCACGCCATCCGTATAGAGCAGGAGCATGTCGCCCCTGGCGAGGCCCGTGGACTCCCCGACGCTGTAGGGCACGCCCGGCACCACGCCCAGGACGGGCCCGCAAGCGCCCAGCTCCTCGACCTCGCCGGTGGCGGCGCGCAGCAGGTACCCGGGCGGATGGCCCGCGTTGCACCACTCCATGCTGCCCGTCTCCGGATCGACGACGGCCAGGAACATGCACATGAAGTTGCCGCTGGACATGTCCGCGCACAGGAAGTTGTTGAGCAGCTGCACGACGTCCTGCAGCGAGTCCTGGGTGCTGGCGAAGGCGCGCAGGAACGCACGCGCCTGGGCCATCACGAGCGATGCGCCGAGGCCGTGGCCCGCGACGTCTCCGACGACCACGCCGAGCTTGCCGCTCGGCAACTCGAGGAAGTCGTAGTAGTCGCCGCTGGCATCCTCGCAGAGCTCGTTCATGCCGGCCGCGACCAGGATGCCCTTGGCGGTCTCGGCCGTCTCGGGTTGGAAGGCACGCTGCACGCTCTGGGCAAGCGCGATCTCGCGATCCTGGCGCTCCTTCTCGAGGGCCGAGCGGTGCAGCCGTGCGTTCTCCAGCGCGAGGGCCGCGGGGACGGACAGCGAGGCGAGGAACTCCTCGTCCTGCGTCGTGAAGTTGCCTTCGTCCTTGTTGAGCAACTGGAAGAGGCCGACGATGGCGTCGTCGCGCCCCCGGATCGGGGCGCAGAGGATCTGGCGCGTGCGGAAGCCGGTCTTCTTGTCCCAACTGGCGTCGAAGCGCTCGTCTTCATGGGCGTCGATGATGTTGATCGTCTGGCCGGAGGCCGCCACGATCCCGGCGATGCCCTTGCCCACGGGCAGCCGGATGACGAGGTCCTTGTCGCCTTGCAGGACCCGCGACCAGATCTCGGTGCCATCGTCCGACAGCAGGAAGACGGTGCCGCGCTCCGCGTGGACGCCGCGGCGGGCCGCGTCGAGGATCACGCCGAGGAGCTCGTCGAGATCGAGCGTGGAGTGCAGCGCGTAGCTCGCGTGCAGCAGGTGCTCCTGGCGGGCGATCTGTTCCTTCAGGTTGTCGACGCTTGTCATGACGGGTCGAGCATACCGGGGGTTGGGCTCGGCGCCGCACGGGACGGCGGGCCGCCTCGCCACGAGTCGATGAGCGCGGCCCAGCTGGCGCGCTCGGCGGCCGGCTCGAACGCGGCGCGCCGGCGGGCGCAGGCCGCGGTCAGCGTGGCGTAGAACGTCGCATCCTCCTCGGCCCTCCGCAGCAGGGCCGCGAGCGCCGGCGCGTCGTCGACGCCCACGTAGCCGGGGTAGGCCTCCCCGAGCATGCCGACCGTGCCATCGATGCGGGTACTCACGACGGGCGTGCCCAGCACCAGGGCCTCGGAGATCACGTTGGCGCCACCCTCCGAGCGGGAGGTGTGGCTGAGCAGCTGGCTGCTCGCCACGAGTGTGCGCGTCTCATCGTGGGCGAGGGGGCCGAGCCACGTGTAGCGGGGGTTCGTCCGGCTCTCCTCGTCTGCCTGTGTGCCGAGTTCGGCATCCAGGACCCCGCCCACGTGCAGCACCTCGATGCGCGAGTGTGCGGGGAGCAGCCGGGCCGCGTGCGCCGTGAGCAGCGGCGCCTTCACGGCGCGCAGGTGGCCGACGACGGCGACCTGGAAGGCGTCCTCGCGCTTGGGTGTCGGTGGGTCCAGGGGCTCGGAACTCTGGGGAATGACGACCACGCGCGCGCGCACGTCCTCGGGCAGCAGGCACTTGGCGCGCGATTGCAACGCGAGGATGTGATCGGCCCGACGCAGGCTCTCGAGTACCTCGGCGTTGTCGTCGGGCAGATCGACGTACAGGTCGGTGCCGGCGAGGGCGACCACGAGGGGCGCGTCGGGGCGTGCGTCGTCGAAGCGGCGGATCGAGTCCGCGCTGCGACGTGCATGCAGTGCGACGAGGGCGTCCCACGGCTGGCCGTCCCAGCTCGTCTCCAGGCTGACCTCGTGCCCCAACTCGGTGAGCATGCGTGCCCAGCGCAGGGACGTGATGCGGTTTCCGGCGAGTGAGCCGGAGCTGGCCGGTGTGACGATGCCTAGGTGCACGCGCACGTCCGGAAGCCCGCGAAGAGATCGTTGCGGTGGGGCAGGAAGTAGTTGCGGTAGGTGGTGCGCAGGAGGTTCTCGCAGGTGGCCCAGGAACCGCCCTTGAGCACCATGTGATCACCGAACCACGGCACGCTGTAGTCGGCGTATGGATCGGGGGTGAAGCCCGGAAACGGGCCGAAGGCGTCGGCCGTCCACTCCCAGACGTTGCCCATCAACTGCCGGCAGCCCTCCGCGTCGGCGGGTTCGTAGGCGCCGACATCCACGCAGCCCATGGCGTCCCAGTCGGTGTTGAGCTCTCCGCGCGCCCGCGTCCAGGGGCGGCTCCACTTGCGCCCGTCGTGCATGGACGCGGCGTACTCCCACTCGGCCTCCGTCGGCAGCCGTCGCCCCGCCCAGCGGCAGTAGGCCTGGGCCTCGAACCAGTTGACGTGGCTGATCGGTCGATGGGGGTGGAGCGGGCGCCAGTTGTCGAACCGGCGCACCTCCCAGGTGTTCCCCGTGCGACGCCACATGACCGGATGGGTCCTGTCGGCCTTCCAGGCGCGACCGGCGTCGCACCAGAACCCAGCGCGGGCGTAGCCCTCGTCGTCCACGAACGCGGCGAAGTCCGCTTGGGTCACCGCGGCCCGGGCCATGGCGAAGGGGGCGAGCTCGATCTCGTGGGCCCACTTCTCGTTGTCGAACACGAAGGTCTCGTCCCGGGAGGCGCCGAGCTGGAACGGTCCGCCGGAGAACGCGACGTCGCCCAGGGCGGGGCCCGCGTCTCGGGCCTCCAGGGCGCGGACCTGGCCCTCCGGCGTGAGCATGCCGGGGGGCGCAGACCAGCCGTGCCACTGCAGCGTGTAGGTGAACGCCTCGTCGTGCATCTGCTCGTGGCCGACGCTGTAGGCGATGTGGAAGACGTCCGTGCTGGTCAGGGTGGGGCTGTCGAGCAGGGTGAGCACCTTGTCGAGGACATCCTGCATGTAGCGCTTCGTGGTCGCGCGCCGATGGAGGTCGAGATCCCAGCGCGTCTCCTGGGCAACCGTGGCGGAGTTGTAGAGCTCGTCCGCATGGTCCACGATCGAGGGAGCGCCGTCGCGCCGGAAGACCCAGTTCTCCATGAACCAGGCCACGTGCCCGATTTCCCACAGGAGCGGGTTCAGCACATCCCGCT
>JARGNS010000002.1:0-13019 GCA_029213105.1 Planctomycetota bacterium | reverse complement strand
AGGGCCAGCGTGCGCGCACGCGCCTCCTGGGCGCGGCGGGCCAGGGTCGTCGGAGCCAGGTCCATGGCGGCATCGTACCGGCGGGATGCGATCGCGCCTCTCACGCAGGAACCCAGCGGTACTCGACATCCGGTTCGGATTCGGGGGGCGGGCTCATGCCGTAGCGCGCGACGGTGAAACCGTGTCGTTCGTAGAAGCGGCAGGCCCGCTCGTTCTTCTGATGGGTGAAGAGGCGCAGTCCCGTGGGGCTCTGCTCGCGCGCATGCTCCAGCAACGCCGAGCCCACGCCTTCGCCCTGCCGATCGATCGCCACGTAGAGCCGGTCGAGCAGGTCCGCCTGCAACGCCAGGAGCCCGATGACGCGGCCGTCCACCGTGGCGACGTGCAGGACGTTGCCCGCGACGATCACGTCGCGGAAGTAGACCTCCGCCTCGTCCAGCGTGTGCGAAGGCAGGTAGGTGTAGGTCGCTTCACAGACCGTGTGCCAGAGCAGGAGGGTCTCGTCGAAGTCCCGCGCCTGGTACGGCCGGATCTCCACCCGCCTACGCTTCGAGGGCGAGGGCGGCATCCAGGCGTGCAAGCGTCTCGTCGCGACCGATGAGCTCCATGCTCTCGAACAGCGGCGGGCTGATCTTCGATCCCGTGACGGCGACACGCGCGACCTGGAAGACCTCGCGGGCCTTCCACTCGAGCGGCTCGACGAGGCCGCGCAGGCAGGTCTCGATCGACGCGGTGTCGAAGATCGTGAGCTCGGCGAGCGCATCGTGGGTGGCCTTCAGGACGGCCTTCACTCCGTCGAGATCGCGCTTCTTCGGCGTGATGTCCTCGGCGCTGAAGCCAGCCACGTCGTCGAGGAAGAAGCAGCGTCCCAGGGGGGCGTATTCCTCGAGCGTCTTGATGCGCGTCTGCATGAGCGGCATCGTCTTGAGGATGAAGGCCTTGACCGTCTCGCTGGCGAAACCGCCATTGGCGAAGATCCAGTCGTAGAGCGGGCCGTCGCCCTCGGGGTTCGGCTCGGCACCGATGGAGGCGCGGTAGGCCCAGTGCGCGATCAGCCGATCGGCCAGGGCTTCCTCGCTGTCCATGCGGATGTACTCGCCGTTGAGCCAGCCGAGCTTGTCCATGTCGAACACGGGGCCCGAGGTGCTCATGCGGCTCGTATCGAAGTCCGCCAGCATCTGCTCGAGGCTGAAGATCTCGTTGTCGTCGGGGCCGGAGTAGCCCATCAGCGCGAGGAAGTTGACCAGCGCTTCCGGCAGGTAGCCGTGGTCCTTGTACCAGAGCAAGGACGTCGGGTTCTTGCGCTTGGAGATCTTGCTCTTGTCCTTGTTGCGCAGCAGCGGCATGTGCCGGAAGGTCGGCATGGTCCAGCCGAACGCCTCGTAGAGCAGCACGTGCTTGGGCGTGGACGTGATCCACTCCTCGGCGCGCACGACCTCATTCACCTCCATCATGTGATCGTCGACCACGTTGGCGAGGTGGTAGGTCGGGTAGCCATCGGACTTCAGCAGCACCTGGTCGTCGATCTCCTTGCCGTCGATCTCGACCTTGCCGCGCAGGGCATCCTCGAACCCGACCTTGCGGTCCTTGGGCACGCGCAGACGCACCACGTAGGGCACGCCATCGGCGAGGCGCTTCTCGATCTCCTCGGGCAGGAGCCCGCGGCAGAGCCCGTCGTAGCCGGGCGGCATCTTGCGCGCGCGCTGGGCGTGGCGCATCTCCTGCAGGCGCTCCGCCGTGCAGAAGCAGCGATAGGCCTTCTCGCCGTCGACGAGCTCCTGGACGTGGGCGCGGTAGATGTCGGTGCGCTCGGACTGCCGGTAGGGGCCGTTCGGGCCGCCGACGTCCGGGCCCTCGTCGTAGGGGAGGCCCAGCCAGGTGAGGCTCTCGGTGATCTGCCGCTCGGAGTCTTCCTGGTAGCGCGTGCGGTCGGTGTCCTCCACGCGCAGGATGAACCGGCCGCCCGTGGTCTTGGCCAGGCAGTAGTTGAAGAGCGCCATGTAGGCGGTGCCCACATGCGGATCCCCGGTGGGGCTGGGGGCGACGCGGGTGACGAGCGGTGCGGGCATGGAAATCTCCAGAATCCCGGGTGGGGGCCCCGAAGGTACGGTTGGCGTATCGTAGGGGCGATGTCTGCGCCGGACGCCCCTGACGACCTGAGCCTCCCGCCCCTGATCGAGGGCGAGACCATTGCCGGTCAGGTGACCGATCCGCAGGGGGTGCCTCTCACCGGCGTGCGCGTGGAGGCCGCCGAGACCGGGGGTGCCGATCTCGACCTGCTGCCCGTCCTCACCGACGGCGATGGCCACTTCCAAGTCGAGGGGCTCCGCTCCGGCATCCGCTACGACCTGCGCTTCTCCCTGGGCACCGTGAAGGCACGGGTCCTCGCCGTCCCCACCGGGACCGATCAGCTGCACGCGCGTCTGGCGCGCCCCCAGGGGATCCTGCTCGTGGTCAAGACCGAGCCGGGCCTGCCGCCGCCGGCCCTGATCTCGGTGGTCCTGGAGCGCGAGGCCAAGGGCAAGGTCATCCGCGAGTGGCACGGCAAGACGCTCCGCAATCGCATGCTGCTCTGGAGCATCCGCCCGGGGCGCTACACGGTGAAGGTCTGGGGCGGCAACTACCTGCCCATCGAGGCCCACGGCGTGGAGGTGGTTGCGGGACAGTCCGCACCCGAGGTCGAGGTCGTGCTGGGGCCGGAGGGCGGAACCGTCCGCGGCGTCGTGCAGGGCGAGGCCGGTGCGGCCCTCGAAGCCCTCGTGACCTGGCGCCGGCTCGACGGTCCGGGGCATGCCCCCGCGCACATGCGCACGGTGGCCGCCGACGGCGATGCCGCGTTCGTGCTCAAGGGCTTGCCCGAGGGGCGCTACCGACTTGCGGCGTGGAGCCGCCACGCCGGCCTGGGCCGCGCCGAGGTCGATGTCGTCGAAGGCCGCAGCGTTCCCGTGGAGCTGCTGCTTTCCTGACGAGCCTCTGCCGTCGTTGAATCCCGCCATCGAATGCCAGAATCGGCTATCATCGGTTGGAGGTACTATCGATGACGACGGATAGCCACGAACCTCGTCCGTTTGATTGTCCTGAATGTGGACATCACCACGAGGCCGACCTGCACACGATGGTGGGTCATCCCGAGATCCACGGCAAGGTGCCGTGCGCCGGCTGCCACAAGCAGCTCTGGCTCTCGCTTGACGAGAACGACAAGGCACTTGTCGAGAGGTACGAAGAGCATCTGCACGACGAGGCGCACAAGGATCGGATCGCGGCCGGCAAGGCGAAGCGGGAGGCGGAGCGCGCAGCGGCGGCAGCCGCGGCGGCCGCCGAGGCTTCGAGTCGCGGGGCGACGATGCCGGTGCTGCTTGCCGTCATCGTGTCCGCGTTGGTCGCAGCCATCGTGAGCGGGTTCATGAGTTCCCGCCATGATGGGGGCGAGGCCAAGACCACCAAGTCGAGCGACAACGGCTGGGCGCAGCTGACGTCCGTCCGTGGCGACCTGGCCAAGGTCGAGGGGACGGCCTCGGCCGCTTCCACCGAGGCGAGCAGCCTGCGCAAGGCCCTGGACGCGCTGACCGCGTCGACGACGACGCGTCTCGACGCACTGACCGCCTCGCTCGCCGACGAGGCGGCGCACCCGGACGTGGGCACCTTGAAGGAACTGCGCGCGGACCTTGTCAAGCAGCTCGAGGCGATCTCGGCCGCTCAGAACGAGCTGGGCAACCGCATCGAGGGCTACTACGTCAAGGTGCGTCAGCTCGACAGCCGCGTGAAGAAGCTCGAGAACCCCTGATCCGAACCGGGGGACCGCGCCGTGCCCTGACGTGATCGGCCCGGAACGGGGCGTCCGTCAGGGTGCGAGCGTGCCGATGGGCTCGCCGACGCGGATCTTCGTGCCGGGCGGGGGCGGCGTGAGCGTGCCGGCCTCACGGGCCAGCACGAGAACGACCGTGCTGCCGAGTTCGAAGAGACCGAACTCGTCCCCGCGCGCGGCGTCGACGGCGATCGGCCAGCGCTGGGCGGCGACCTTGCTGCGGCGGTTCGTCGTCAGCTCGTGGAAGGCGAGCTTGATGGAGCCGACGTTGAGTGCGCCGACGGGGATGTAGGCGAAGCGCGCACCGCTGGGCACGTTGCCGAGGCACACGACCCGCTCGTTGACGGCGAACAGCTTCTCGACGCTGGCGACGGCGCGCTCGTTGACGGGCCACAGGTCGCCGCGCACGTGCCGCAGCGTGTCCAGGTGTCCTGCAAACGGCCAGTGGTAGCGGTGGTAGTCACCCGGGGCGAGGTAGAGGACGGCGTAGGTGCCGCCTTCGAACGCCGTGGCCTCTTCCGCATCGCCGAGCAGCTCCGCGAGGGTGTAGCTGTGGCCCTTCACCTGCAGGAGCAGGCCGTCCTCGACCGTGCCCGCCATGGCGGCCGTGCCATCGCACGGGCAGGCGATGGCGTGGGGATCGGCGGGCATCGGGCGCACGCCGTCCTTGAGCTTGCGCGTGAAGAAGTCCGTGAAGCCCTTGAAGTCCTCGAGGGGGCGAGCGGACTCCTCCAGGTTGGCGCCGTAGCGCGTGGCGTAGGCGCGCAGCATGGGCCGCAGCAGGAACCCGGGTACGCGGCGCTTGGCGAACCAGCCGGTGAGGCGCGAGAGCCCCCGGCGCGGCAGGATCCGCACGATCAGCGGCGGCTTGCGCTCCATCAGGCTGCGCTCCCCGCGCGCGCGAGCAGGCGTGCCCAGGTGGCGTAGGTGACCGCGATGGTGCCGTTGCCGGTGCCGAGGGCGATGCCCGGCTTGTGGGCGCCGTGGAAGTCCGAGCCGCCGGAGCGCTCGAGGCCGAGCTCGTCGGCCAGCGCCCCGAACTGCCTGCGCAGCTTGGCGTCCTGGCTGGGGTGGTCCACCTCGAGGCCGACCAGCCCGGCGTCACGCATGCGCGTGAACGCCTCGCGGTAGGCCTGCTCCCCGCCGAGCTTGAGCGAGCGCGGGTGCGCGAGCACCGCCACGCCGCCTGCCGCCACGACCTGGCCGATGGCTTCCTCGGCGCTGGGCACGGGGGCCCGGGCGTAGGCCGGGCCGCGGTCGCGCAGGTAGTGGTCGAAGGCTTGACGCATGGTGTCGACGTGGCCACGGTCGACCATGGCCATGGCGAAGAGGGGGCGCGCGACGATGCAGCCCACGGCGTGCTTGCGGACGTCCTCTTCGCTCACCGGCACGCCGAGCTTCTCGAGCTTCGCGTGGATGCGGTCGTTGCGCTCGTCGCGTCCGGCCCGCACCTCGCTGAGCAGCCCCTGGAAGGCGTCGTGCTCCTCGTCGAACGCGTAGGCGAGCACGTGAGCGACTCCCGCGGGTACACCCGCCGTGATCTCGCAGCCGGCGAGCACCTCGATGCCGTGCCGCTCGGCCGCGGCGCGTGCTTCGGGCAGACCCCCGGTCGTGTCGTGATCGGTGAGGGCCAGGGCGGCGAGGCCTACCTCGGCCGCAAGGTCCACGAGTTCCGTCGGTGTGAGACTGCCGTCGGAGTGGGTCGTGTGGGCGTGGAGATCGATCGGGCGGTGCATGGGCCTGCCTGGGGGGGATCGTGGGGAACGGAAGGCGTCGGCGGGTCGGGAGCGCCCCAGCCTACGGGGCGCCGTACCGGCGGCGTGCATCGGCGTAGGGGTCATCGGAGCCGTCGGCCGCGGCGAAGGTGATGCCCATCTCTCGGGCCTGCGCGACGAGCGGTCCACGCTTGGGCACCTTGCGCGGGCCGCGGGCCGCGGTCTCCATTGCCACCGAGGCCATGCGCTCGCCCTTGAGCGCCGCCATCTGGCCGAAGGCGCCCTCGGCGATCAGGGTGACCGCATGCTGCCCCAGGCGGCTGGCGAGCACGCGGTCGTAGGGGCTGGGCATGCCGCCGCGCTGCATGTGGCCAAGCACCATGTGGCGCACCTCGAGCACCGTACGGCGGCGTAGCTCCTCGGCCACGAGGAACGACACACCGCCCAGGCGGTCGGCCTGTTCCCGCCGGAAGGTGGGATCGACCCCAGGCCGGTTCGCGCCCTCGGACACCACGACGACGCTGAAGCGCTTGCCGTAGCCGATGCGGGCGTGGATCTTGTGCGCGAGCCGGTCCGGGTCGTAGGGCAGCTCGGGAATCAGGATCGCCTCGGCGCCGCCGGCCAGCCCGCCGTGCAGCCCGATCCAGCCGGCGTCCCGGCCCATGACCTCGACGAGCATCACGCGGTGATGGCTCTCCGCGGTCGTGTACAGCCGCCCGATGGCATCCCCGACCACGCCGATGCACGTGTCGAAGCCGAAGGAGCGGTCGGTGCCGCGCACGTCGTTGTCGATCGTCTTGGGCACGCCGACCACCGGCACGCCCATCTCGAGCAGCCGGTGGGCCGCACCCATCGTGCCGTCGCCGCCCACGCAGATCAGCGCATCGATGCCCTTGCGCTTGAAGGTCTTGAGCACGCGCTCGGACTCGTCCCGCGGGGCGCGGCCATTGCGCTTCACGGCGAAGATGTCGCAGCGGTTGCTCGCGCCGAGGATCGTGCCGCCCTGGGTGAGCACCCCGGCCACGTCGTCGCGCGTGAGCCGCCGCAGGCCCTCGTCGCGCGGCTGGAGGAAGCCCTCCATGCCGTTCTCGACGCCCCAGACTTCCCAGCCATGGACGTTCTCGGCGGTGCGCACGACGGCGCGGATGACGGCGTTGAGGCCGGCGCAGTCGCCGCCGGCGGTGAGGATCGCGATGCGTCGCTTGCGTGCCATGGGCGGAGTCTACCGCGACGATGTCGCAGGCAGGGTCATCTCCGGTTGAACACCCCGACGCGTACGCCCCACGACGTGTCGAACAGGATCGGGCGCACCGGCGGATCCACGCGCCCCCCGCCGTCCTCGACCCAGGCCTTCAGGATCAGGCGCTGCAAGACCTTGAAGTAGTGATCGGGATCCTCCGTCTCCTCATGGGCGAGGACGAGGAACACGCGCGTGCGGTTCTCCAGGCGCGGACCGAGCACGGGCTCGAGGGCCGCCGCGTCGGCGGTGCCGCGCGGCAGGTAGGCCGTCTCGTGGGCCTCGCGCTCGTAGTAGTCCCAGACGAGTCGCAGGTAGGGGGGATGGAGCACGATCAGGTCGCGCGGGCCGGCGTGGGCGGCGACGAAGGCGTGCGCCTGGCGCCAGGGCTCCTTGCCGAAGGGATGCCCGTGGTTGAGCACGGCCGCCGGGTCGAGGGGATCGGGCGCGAAGCGGCTGGGGACGCTGGCGTCGCCGAGTGTCTGCATCGGGCCCTCGGGCACGAGCTGCGTGGAGACCCCGTGGAAGGTGAACAGGCCCGCCAGGGTCAGCGCGAGGAGCCCCCCGACGAGCAGCGGCTTGAAGAGCCCGCGTGCCTGCAGCGCGCCGAGGACGGCCAGCAGGAAGAGCCAGGGTGCGAGGAATACGACGTAGCGCTCGTGGATGAGCTGGAACTTCGGGAAGATCAGCAGCAGCAGCGCGATGGGCACCAGCAGGTTGCACCACACGAACGAGGCGATGCCCGGGAGCTTGCGCAGCCGCAGGGCCCCGAGCACGAGCGGAACGAACCACAGCACGATCGTCACACCCGCGATGAGGGCTTCTTCCTCGACGACCTCGGAGATGCCCTGCTCCAGGCGCCCGCGATCCACCACGACGAGGCCCGGCCCCACGCCGATGCGCCAGAGCACGTAGAAGAGCCGGCCGAACGGCTCGTAGGAGTCCCCCGTCGAGATGCTCTCGTAGTTCGCGGTCATGTGGAGGAACCACGGCACGAACAACAGTCCCGCCGCCGCGCACGCGAGAACGAACGGCAGCGGGTTGAAGGCCGTGCCCTCCTTCGCGCCGCGGCGCCACAGCCACAGGGCGTGGACGCCGTGGCCGCAGATCACCCAGAGCGCGAAGTACTGGGTGTGCAGGGCCAGGGCCGCCACCAGCGCGTAGCCGACGAGGGAGAGCTTGTCGTTCTTGTCGAGCCAGCGCAGGTAGAGCAAGGACAAGCCGAGCGCCTCGAGGATGAGCAGCGCGTACATGCGTGCTTCCTGGCTGTACTCGGTGAAGTAGGTCGACAGGGCGATGAACCCCGTGAACCAGAGCGCGAGCCGCGCGCCCCGACCGCCATCGGCCTCATGCTCGAAGCCGCCGCGCGACGGCCGCTGGGTCGGATCGAGCAGGCGCCGGCCGAGCAGCCACGCGGCCGGGATGGTGAGGATGCCGCACAGCGCGGCCGGCGCGCGAAGGGCCATCTCGGTATCACTGCCGAAGCCGTCGATCCACAGCCGGGTGATGATCCACCAGACGGGGGGGTGATTCGCCTCGGCCAGGATCGTGCCGTCCGGGCCCCACCAATCCGCCCGGGTGGCCCATGCCCAGGTGGCCCCCTCGTCGAGCCAGAGGCTGTGGGCGCCGAGCCCGATCAGGCGCAGCAGGGCCCCGGCCAGGAGCAGGTTCAGGAGGACGCGGAGCTGGGCGGTGAGGGATCGCACCCTGGAATGGAACCACCCCGACCGCTACGTGTCCAAACCCGAGGGCCGTCCAACCGTTGGAGTGCCCTGTTCGCACCATCGGCGAGGGGGTACCGTGCCCCTGGACCGATGCCGCTGGGAGAAGTGCCATGACGCTCCGTCGTACCCTCGTTGCCACCTTCACCGTCCTCGCCTTGCTGGCGGGGCTGGACGCCTCTGCCGACGAGGGGGCCACCCGCCGGGCGGCCTTCCGCCAGGCCCAGGAGCCCCTGCGGGACCGCGACTGGTCCTCGGCGGCCTCCAGCCTGCAGGCCTTCCGGCGCAGCCACGAGGGCACGCCCGAGGCCCGCGAGGCCTGGGTCCTGGAGGCCGACGCCCTCCTGCAGGCGGGCCAGGCCCGCGTGGCCCTCGACAGCGCGACCGATTTCGTCGCCCGCCACGGCAAGGACGCCTGGGCCGGCCGCATGCGGCACGTCACGGTCGCCGCGCTCGAGAAGCTCGGCCGCCTGGACGAGGCCGCGACGGCCCTGCGGGCCCTGGTCGACGACGCGACCTCGCCCAAGGCCCGGGCCGCCATGGCCGCCCTGCATGCGGGCCTGGCCGACCGCGACTTCGACGGCATCGAGGTCGTCGACGACCTTGGGCGCAAGACCAAGCGCCGCAACATCGGCGCCGCCCTGGGCTCCTACCGCCGCGCCCTCGTGATCGGGGTCGGCCCGGTCGAGAAGCGCCGCATCCAGGAGCGTATCGCGCGCATCCGCGAGGAGCAGGGCCAGTGGGGTCATGCCGTGAGCGCGTGGAACGAGCTGCTGACCCAGGCCGGCCACAAGGAGCGCCCGAAGCTTGCCGAGCTCCCCGGCGAGGAAGCGGCCCGCGTGCGGGGCTGGCTCATCGGCCGCGGTCGCGCGAGCCTGCGCGCCGGCAATCGTGCCCAGGCCCGCGGTGACCTCAAGGCGGCCGCGGCGTCCCCGGTCGAAGACGCCTCCAGCGCCGAGGTCCTGATGCTGTTGGCCGAGGAGCGTTTCCAGGTCGGCGGCGCCGGTCCCTTCGACGAGGGCATCGCGTACCTCCGTGACGCCCTGCGCCGCGGCGGCGCCCCGGCGCAGCGCAAGCTGGCCGAGGCCTTCGAGCGCGCGGGTCAGCTCGAGAAGGCGGCCGGCGAGTGGCGCGCGTACGTGCGCGCCTACCCGCAAGACGCCTACGCGGCGACCGCCCGCCACCGGGGCGCCCAGGCGCTCTACGGCGCGGGCAAGTACGACGATGCCATCGCCGAGTGGAACCGGTTCCTCTCCGAGCATCCCACGCACGCGCTCTGGAAGCAGGTGCGCGCGAGCATCGTGAAGGCGGCCTTCACGAAGGGGCAGGCGCTCAAGCAAGCCGGCGATCCGCGCGGCGCCATCGACGCCTGGCGCGCGTTCGCTCGCAAGTACGAAGACGACGGAGGCGCTCCGCAGGCGCTCTTCCTCGCCGCCACGACGATGCGCGCCGAGAAGGACCACGAGTCCGCCCTCCAGCTGCTCAACGGCATTGCGGGCCGCTACGGCAAGACGGGCCACGCCCCGGCGTCGCGCCTGCTCGCCGCCATCATCCTGGAGGACGACCTCGGTCGTCTCGACGACGCCATCAGCGCCTACGAGGAGCTGATCAAGAAGCACGGCCGGGGCGGTGAGGCCAATCAGGCGCGCGCCCGACTCGAGCGCCTCAAGCGCAAGCACCTCGAGGTTCGCATGGACGGTGTGCTGGCCCTGGGTCAGACCCCGGTCCTGCGCGTCGAGACCCGCAACATCGAGCAGCTTGGCGTGCGTGTCTACCGCCTGGGCCTCGAGGAGTACTTCAACCGCAAGGGCACCTTGCGGGGCGTCGAGAACCTGCAGCTCGAGATCGTGAAGCCCGACTTCACCAGCACCTGGAAGATCGACGGCTACAAGGCCCACCACCTGATGGCCGCCAACCGCGAGGTGCCCGTCACGGAGCGTGGCGCGTACGTGGTCGTCGCCGGCGATGACGACCTCACGTCCACGACGCTGTTCCTCGTGAGCGACGTCGAGTGCGTCGTGAAGAAGGCGCGCGGCCGGCAGCTCCTCGTGTGGGCGTTCGATCGCGCCACGCACGCCCCGGTGGAGGGCGCACGCGTCCTCGTCGCCGGTCAGGGCCAGGTCGGCACGACCGGCAAGGACGGTGTGTGGATGGGCGGCGGCAAGCCGTCGCAGAGCGGCAACGTCCTCGTGCTTTCCGACAAGGGTGCGGCCTCGACGGAGATCGCGGCGGGTCCGAGCGTCAACGCGGGCTTCCGCAGCAAGGCGTACGTCTACACCGATCGCCCCGTCTACCGTCCGGGCGCCAAGGTCTCCTGGCGCGGCATCTACCTCGATGCCAACGGGGGCGCGTACCGCAAGCCGGCCAAGTGGCAGGGCAAGGTCGAGGTCTTCGACGCGCGCGGCCGCCAGGTCCTGAGCCAGGGCCTGCCGTCCTCGGAGTTCGGCACGTTCGACGGGGACTTCACCATCGACAAGCTCGCCCCGCTCGGAAGCTGGCGCGTGCGCCTGACCGTGACGAAGCGTGGCACGTGGGAGGGCACCTTCGAGGTCCAGGAGTTCCGCAAGCCCGAGTTCACGGTGGTCGTCAAGCCCAAGAAGCCCGTCTACCTGACCGGCGAGAAGATCGAGACCACGCTGCAGCTGCGCTATTCGTTCGGCGGCCCGGTGGCCAACGCCCCGCTGCACTACGAGGTCATGCGCGCGCCCAAGACGTTCACGGCGACCGTGGCCGAGGACTACGGCTGGTACTTCAAGGATGAACGCCCGCGCAAGGCCAAGCGCGCGCCGAGCGGTCGCTACGAGACCATCGCCCAGGGCGAGCTGCGCACCGACGCCGAAGGCAACGTCGACCTCTCGTTCCAGACCAAGGATCGCGACGACGATGCCGAGTACATCGTGCGCGCGGCCGCCATGGACGTGACGCGTCGCTGGATCACCGACGAGGACCGCATCCCGGTGACCCGCCATGACCACATGGCCGTCGTGAAGGCCGACCGCAAGGCCTACCGCCCCAAGCAGCCCGTCATCGCACGCGTGCGCACCATGGACGCGCGCGAGCGCGCCGTGGCCGCCACGGGCGAGCTCGTGTTGATGGAGCTGCGCCGGACGCTGCAGCCCGTGGACGTCAAGCGTCGCAGCGGCGGCCGCCGCCCGCCGCCGATGGTCGTGCGCGAAGAGGAGGTCGAGGTCCGCACGTTCTCGGTCACGACCGACAAGACGGGCGAGGCCGAGGTGCGCCTGCAGCTCGAGAAGCCGGGGCGTTTCCGCCTGCGCTGGAACGCGAAGAGCCGCGGCGAGCTGGTCACGGCCCACACCGACATCGAGGCGAGCGGCAAGGCCGAGGACCTCAGCAAGGACGCGCGCCTGGTCGCGGCCCGGACGCTCTACAAGGAGGGCGAGTCGGCCGAGGTGCTGCTCTACAGCCCCCTCGGGCGTGGCAAGGCCCTCCTCACCTACGAGGGCGAGAAGGTCCTCGACTACCGCTTCATCGAGCTGTCCTCGGGCAGCACGCTGCTCGACCTGCCGCTCGAGGGGCGCCACGCGCCGAACGTGTTCTTCCGGGTCGCGATCCCCGGTGCCGATCGGCTGATCGAGGCGCAGACCGAGGTCATCGTGCTGCGCCACCTCGACGTGAGCGTGTCGATCGAGCCCAAGACGGCCCTGCCGGGCTCCGAGGTCGAGGTCACGCTCACGGCCAAGGATGCCAACGGCAAGCCGGTCAAGGCCGAGCTCGGCGTCGCGATCGTCGACGAGACCGTGTTCAGCGTCGCGCGCGAGCAGGCGCCGCCGATCCGGCCGTACTTCTACGACCGCCGGCGTGTGCTCGGCGTGATCAGCGCCTCCTCGCTCGGGACGCGCTTCTACGGCACCACCCGCGAGACAAGCAAGGACCTCCTCGCCGACGAGGCCGCGCGCACGGGCGATGCCCGCGTCGTCGCGGCGCAGAGCGCCCTGCGCCTGGCCCGCGAGGCCCAGCGTCGCGGCGACATCGAAACGGCTGTCCGTCAGGTGCTGCTGGCCATGCAGGCCCACCCGCAATCGTGGGATGCCCGCGCGATGCTCTCGTCCCTGCGACTGACGCGCGACGCCGACAAGGTGCTCAAGCGCATTGCCGCGGGGCAGGAGGTCAGCAAGCTCGAGGAACTCGAGCGCCAGGACATGCCCGCAGACGACAGCGCGCCCGCAGCGCGCTTTGCCAGCAAGGGCAAGAGCTCGCGTCCGCGCGCGCCGGGCTCGCCGGCGCCGGAGCCCCCCGCGTCGATGGAGGACAGCGACGCACCCTTCGAGGGCCCCTCGGCCAACGGCTCGATCGGCATCGCCGGTGGTGCGGGCGGCGCCTTCCGTGGACGGGGCGGCCGTCGCAAGGAGTCCGAGAAGAACGCGGACCGCATGGCCGATGCCAAGAAGGACGCCGCCGGGGCCCCTCCCGCCCCGAAGAGGGCGGCGCTGCGCAGGAGCCTGGACGCGCGCGTGGCCCGCGAGAAGCAGCTCATGGACGGTCTGCAGGCACAGCTCGGCAAGCGCGTGACCCTCGGGGAC
>JARGNS010000481.1 GCA_029213105.1 Planctomycetota bacterium | reverse complement strand
GTCGGGCCACAACGCGGCCCAAGGGCGGCGCGCGGAGGCAGCTCCGCGCGCGGCCGCGGCGTACGCCTAGACGCGGATGAAGCCGCGCATCTCGTCGGCGCGCTCGTCCACCTGCGCGCGCTCCAGCGTGCTCAGGCAGTCCAGGCTGAAGTCCGAGACGGTGAAGCTGGCCACGACGGTCCCGTAGAGCATCGAGCGGCAGACATCGTTCACACGCTGGGCGTTGCTGCCGGCCAGGTAGCCCATCACGCCACCGGCGAAGGAGTCGCCGGCACCGGTCGGATCGACCACCGTATCCAGCGGGTAGCTCGGCAGCGCGAAGAGGCGGCTATCCGAGAAGAGGAACGAGCCGTGCTCGCCCTTCTTGACCACGACGAAGCGCGGGCCGAAGTCGACCAGCGCACGCCCGGCGGCGATGAGGTTGTCCTCCCCCGACAGCGCCTTGGCCTCGGCATCGTTGATCATCAGCCCGTCGACGCGCTTGAGGACCTTGAGCAGGTTGTCGCGGGCGATGTCGATCCACAGGTTCATGGTGTCCATGACGACCAGGCGCGGATCGGACAGCTGGTCGAGCACGGACATCTGGATGGCCGGGTCGGTGTTCGCCAGGAACACATACGGCGAAGCCTGGTACGCCTCGGGGAGCTTCGGCGCGAACGTCTCCAAGACGTTCAGGTCGGTCGCGAGGGTCTGGGCCTGGTCCATGTCGCCCTCGTACTTGCCCTTCCAGTGGAAGGTCTTGCCCTTGGGGTCCACCTCGAGGCCCGCAAGTCCGACATCATGGCCTTCGAGCACGCGGCGGAACTCCGCAGGAAAGTCCTCGCCGACCACGCCGACGACGCCCACCTTGGCGAAGTGGCTTGCCGCGACGCTGAAGTAGGTCGCGCTGCCGCCGAGGATGCCCTCGCGTACGCCCGAGGGCGTCTCGATGTCATCGAACGCAAGGGTTCCCACCACGCACAGGTCGGGGGTTTCGATGTCCATGGCACTCATATCGTCTCCTCGGGGGTGGCCGGGTTCGCCGCGGACAGGGCGTCCGCAACGTGGGCGCTGGCGGACTCCATGTCCGCGCTGATCGTGTCGGTGGAAGCGTGCCCCTTCCAGAGGACCCATAGGAGCCCTCCGGGGAGGTTCACGCCGAGAACAGCCAAGCGGAAGACCACCGAGAGGCCGATGGCCTCCGTCGGGGGTACCCCCACGAGACCGAAGAAGTAGGCGAAGGCCAGCTCCCCCACACCCCAACCACCGGGGAGCAGCGGAATGGCGCTCAGGAGGTTTGCGATCGGCACAAGCGCCATGGCCGTGCCCAGGGAGATGCCCTCGATGCCGAGGGCCTGCGCCAGCAGCCAGCAGCAGGTCGCATTGCCCGCATGGTTGAACAGGGAGATGGCCATCGCCACGGCGAGGGCGCCCTTGTGGCCGCGGTAGAGCCCGGCCGCCGCCCGCAATTCCGCGAGCACGTGCTGCAGCGGGAGCCGCTGGACCAACCACGAAAGGCCCAGGGCGCGGCGTACGCCACGGGAGAGCACGACGACGCCCGCCACCAGGCCCACGGCGAGCACGGCCAGTACGACGAGCCGCGGCACCTCGAAGGCCTCGCCGCGCGCACCGAACACCAGCGCCCCGGCCGCGAACAGGACAAGCCCGAACAGCCCGACGAAGCGATCCACGAACACGGACAGGATGGCGTGCGTCCCCACCCCCTCCCGGTCGGGATAGCGCGCCTTGGCATCCTTGCGTGCGTACCAGGCCTTCACGAAGTCACCGCCGGTAGAGCCCGGGACGGCCATGTTGAAGAACCCGCCGATGAACGTGAGGCGGACGGCGCGCAGCAGGGGCATCTCGATGCCCACGCCGCGCAGCAGCAGGCGCCACCGTGCGCCCGTGAGGACCACGAGGAACGTCAAGACGACCAGGACCAGCGCCACGACCCCCAGGCGCTCCTGCAGTCGCCCGAGCAACGTGCGGGCGCCGTAGGTGACATCCGGCACCTCCTGCCCCCCGTAGGTGCGCACGGCCACCATCTCGGCCGGAATACGCACGGCACTCGAGTCCGCGCCATGCTCGGGCGCCACCACGATGGCGCCCGCGTCATCGATGTGGATCGCGCCGGTCTTGGCGCTGCCATCCAGGAGCGTGACCCGGTCCAGCCACTGCACCTGGGTCGCCAGCACCCACGCGAGCAGCCCGACGCCGAGCAGGCGCAGGCCCCAGGTCAGCAGCGGCTTGGCGCGATCGGACAAGGCAGGCTCTCGGGGGACGGATGCGGCGACGAGTCCGCCTCGGGGGCGGTCGGGCCCTCAAACGACGGCCCGCGGCGGATTAGGGCATGCCGGGAATGGGGCCGCCAGATTTGCCCGCCTCTTCGGCGGCCTCGTCCTCGGCTGCTTCCGCCGCGGCCTCGGCGGCACGCGCCGCCAGCGCGGGGTACTGCGCATGGGCCCAGCGGGTCCACGTCGCCCTGCGGAAGCCCATGTCCTGCCGCGCGATGCGCGTCAGCGCCTTGCGCGCACCGTGGCGCACGGTGGGGTCGCCGTCGTCGAGCAGGGGTACCAGGCCCGCCACGGCCTCCTCCCCCCCCATGCGTCCGAGGAACTCGACCATCTCGCTACGCACGCGCCAGTGGGACTCGACCTCGAGACGAGCCAGGACCGCGTCCGTGGCATCGCGATCCCCGAGCGTCTTCACGCCACGGACGGACTCCTCGCGCACGAACGGCTCATCGCCGTCGATGCCGGCACGCAGGGCCAGGCGGATCGCCTCGCCCATGCGCCGCGTGAGCGCCGTGTCGGCGGCACGGCGCATGGCGGGGTCGGTGGTGTCGATCAGGTAGTCACGCGTGTAGAAGGGCTTGAGCGTCTCCTTCGCGATCGTGATGGTGGCCATGTCGAAGCGCCCGATCTGGTTGAGGATCTGCACGCTGCGCTGGCGGGCGTACTCCGGATTCGACTGGCACGACGCCCCCGTGGCCCACAGCCCATCCATCTCGCGCAACAGGGCGAGGAAGAGGTCGCCCCGCTCCTCGACGCCGCGATCGCGATAGCGCGGCATGCGCAACGCCATGCGCGTCAACGAGTT
>JARGNS010000480.1 GCA_029213105.1 Planctomycetota bacterium | reverse complement strand
GGCGGCGTGCACGCCCGTCCCCGTCTCGAACGCATCGTTGCCGACCACCGGGTAGTTGAACGGCAGCGGCACATCGAGGTACTTCGCCACGGCCTCGACATAGGCCATGAGTCCGGTGAGATCGCGATCGGGTGCGAGGTAGCCGAGCAACTTGAGATTGACGAGCAACTGATCGGTCGGGCAGTTGCCCGCACGCTCGCCCACGCCGAGACCGGCGCCATGCAGCCGGTCGGCACCGGCCTCGTAGGCGGCGATCGAGTTGATGACGGCGAGGCCCCGGTCCTGGTGACCATGCCAGTCGATCTGCACGTCGGGCTTGCCGTGCGCGACGGCCACCTGGCGCACATGCTGGATGAGGGCGCGCACACCGTCCGGCGTGGCATGACCGCATGTGTCGCAGACGACGAGCCGCTGTGCCCCCATGTCGAGGGCCTGCCCGTAGATGCGCTCGACGACGTCGGGGGGCGTGCGCGTCGTATCCTCCGTGACGAACATGATCGGGAGGTTCTCGTCGACGCAGTACTGCAGCGCCTTCTCGGCCGTCCTCAGCAGGTGGTCCACATCCCAGCCTTCGACCTCGAGGCGGATCGGGCTCGAGCCGATGAAGGCCGCGACCTCGATCTCGATGCCGACCTCCTGGGAGATGCGGCCGATGGGCTCGATGTCCTGGACGAGGGTACGCGCCGCGCAGTTGGGCAGGATCGCGAGGTTCTCGTCCTTGATGACCTGGGCCAGCCGCTTGGCCGTCTTGACGACGTGCGGGCCGGCACCGGGCAGGCCGATGTTCATCGACTCGATGCCGAGATCGGCGACCCGGTGGAGGATCTCCACCATCTCGTCCTCGTCCGGGTGCCGGACCGAGGCGCTCTGCAATCCATCGCGCAGGGTCTCGTCGTCGACCTGGGCCCAGCGCCGTCCCTCGAGGGGGGCGGCCTGGTGCAGGTTCCAGTCGTAGATGAGGTCGGAGCCGTTGCGGTCTTGGGCGTCTGCCATGAAGTCTCCTGAACGGGCGCGCTCGCCGGGCGTTCCATCCTACGGAAACCCGTGCACCCCGTGGTATCCCGGGTCGAGAGGAGGCTGACTGTCGTGCTGGTCATGAAGTTCGGAGGCACGTCCCTGGGGGACCGTGAGCGCATCGACACCGTCGTGGCGCTTGTCCGCAGCCGCCTGCCGCGCCGGCCCGTCCTGGTCTGCTCGGCGCATGCCGGCGTGACCGACCTGCTGCTCGAAGGGGCCCGCCAGGCCGCCGCCGGCAAGCCCGACCTCGGCGCCGTCCGCACGCGGGAAGAGGCCATTCTCCGGTCCCTGAAGCTCAACCCGAAGCTGGTGGACGCCGACCTGGAGCGCCTCGACCAGATGTTCCGGGGCCTGGCCCTGCTCGGCGAGCTGACCCCGCGCAGCCTGGATCAGGTCGCGGCCTTCGGCGAGCGCATGGCCGTCAAGGCCATCGCCGCCGTCCTCCGGCGCCGCCGGATTCCCGCCACCGCGGTCCAGGCCGACGAGGCCGGGCTCGTCACCGACGGCCGCTTCGGCCGGGCGACGCCCCGGGCCGAGACCTACGCCAACCTCAAGCGCGCCCTCGCCAAGGTCGACGGGGTGCCCGTGGTCACGGGCTTCCTCGGGCGCGACCAGGAGGGCAACGTCACGACGCTGGGCCGCTCGGGGTCGGACTTCACCGCCACGATCCTCGGCCGCGCCCTGGCCGCCGAGGAAGTCGAGATCTGGACGGATGTCAGCGGGGTCCTCACGGCGGACCCGCGCATCGTGCCCGACGCCCAGCCCGTCGAGAACCTCACGTACGCCGAGGCCAGCGAGCTGGCCTACTACGGCGCCAAGGTGATCCACCCGGCGACGATCCAGCCGGCCGTCGAGAAGGGCATCCCGGTGCGGATCCTGAACACGATGGACCCGGCGGCTCCGGGCACCGTGATCATGCCGGTGCGCGGCCGCCGCAAGGCGCGCGTGACCAGCATCGCGAGCAAGCGCGGCATCCACCTGGTGAACATCGTCTCCGGTCGGATGCTGGGGCAATCGGGCTTCATGGCGAAGGTCTTCGACGTCTTCAAGCGCCACGACGTGATCGTGGACCTCATCGCCACGAGCGAGGTCTCCGTCACGGTGTCCGTGGATGACCCGCAGGGCTTGCCCGAGGTCGTGGACGACCTACGGGAGTTCAGCACGGTCACGATGCGCGAGAGCGCATCGCTGGTCGCCGTCATCGGCGAGCGCATGCGTCAGGCGAGCGGCCTGGCCGGGCAGGTCTTCTCCGCCATCGGGGAGGCCGGCGTCCCGGTCCTCGCCATCTCCTACGGCGCGACGAAGACGAACCTGCAGATCGTCGTTCCGACCGAGCGCGAACGCGACGTCGTGCGCGCGCTGCACAACGTCCTGTTCGAGTAGTTCGGCACTTGGCTTCGCCAAGGGCCGGATTGCTCACTCGCGGGTGATCTCGAGGGCGCGGACGGCGACGCTGGCGAGGGAGACCTCGGTGAAGCCGCCCTCCGGCGGGGTCGTGCGGCTCTCGATGCGCCCCTCGTGCAGGAGCATCGCCGAGACGCTGTCGCCCTCGAAGGCGTACTTCGCGGCCAGCCGGCCGCGGCCGTCGTCCTCCCCCGCGGGATCCAGCACCACGTGGATGCCGTCCCAGAGCCAGTTGCGCCCGTCGGCCCGGAGCTGCGCATCCAGCGCTTCGTCGCCCACCAGGCGGCCTTCGGCATCCTGGTAGGGATCGCGCGGCAAGACCACGGTGACGTGCACGCCCAGGGGCTCGAGGCGGCGGTGCAGGGCGTGGGCCGTGGCGAGGCTCTGCTCGCCCTCCTCGGTACGCGGATCGATGATCAGCAGCAGCCAGAGCCCCTGGTCCAGGCGCGCGCGATCACTCGCGTAGGCCGCATCCACGATGCGCGGCGGCTCGTTGGCCCCGGGGAACTCCTCGTAGCGCGGCGCCTCGGGCAGGTCCGCCAGCGGGCTGCGCTCCCAGGGGGTCGGCTCGGGCTCCACGGCCTGCTGCTCCGTGTCGTCCCCGCTGCCCGCGCCGTTCACCAGCACGACCAGCAGGCCGCCGAAGAGCAGGAAGCCCGCCGCGATCAAC
>JARGNS010000479.1 GCA_029213105.1 Planctomycetota bacterium | reverse complement strand
GCCGGGGTCCAGCCCCGCCCTGCCCCCGTCGAGTCGGCGGACCGCCGCCTCGCCGGCCGGGCCGAGGCGTGCCAGGGCCGCATCGCTCGGTGACGTACGGATGGCCCCGTCGGGCCCCAGCGCGAAGACGGCGCCCGTCTCCCCGACCCGCAGGGAGTTCAGGGAGCTGCGCAGGACCGACCCGCTGAACCCGACCCCCAGGACGCCGAGCACCTGCTCCTCCCGGCGCACGGCGAGCACACACGCACGCCCCAACTGGCCGTCGAGCGGACGCTTGTAGATCTCCGACCAGACGGTGCCCTCCGTCGCGTGCGCCGTCTTGATCCACGGCGCATCCTGGATCGACCGGAGATCGAGTGCCGGAGCCGCCGTGCGCGAACCGTCCGCGTGCCGGACCTCGGCCTGCGCCATGCCGCCCGGCTGCAGCCGCACGGCCAGGACGCCCTCCGGATGGGTGAGGGCCCCGACCCCCGAGGCGTCCGCCGCGACCCATGCCAGCCACTCGATGCGCGTCTCGTAGCGCATGCGATCGACGAGCCGCTCCAGCATCTCCTCCTCGGGAGGCAAGGCGCCTCCCCGGGTCACGGAGGCCTCCAGCCCGCGGAGCATGCCCGGAATGGGCGCAAAGCGCTCCACGACCCGCTCGGTGATGCGCGTGGAGACCTCGCTCTGCAGGGACTGGGCGGTATCGGCGATCGTGCGCGCGCGGATGAAGAACGCGATGACCAGCACACCCGCGACCGTCGCCAGCAGGAGGACCACGACGAGGCTCGCGATCGTGAACCGCAGCGAGTACTTCCGTCCGGCCGTCATCGCGCACGCCTCCCGGCCGGAGTCTACCGCCAGCCGCCCCGGATCCCGCGGCAGGCCCGGCCCGCGGCAGGATCCGGTGGCCCCCGGGAGGCCCGTCTCATACCGAGACAAAAGCCCAAGATCCGTCCCGCTCGAACCGATTCAACGAACATGCGGCCCCTCCTCCCCGAATGGACCCTGACCCGGCAAGCGCGCGAAGCCACCGCGGCGCCCAAGGCCCGCGTCGTGGTCGTCGATGACGAGCCGCAGATCCGTGAGCTGCTCAAGGCCGCCCTGCAGCGCGAGGGCTACCGGGTCTCGACCTGCGCGAGATCGAGTCCGAGCCGATCGACATCCTGATCACCGACCTCCGCATGCCCACGATCAGCGGCCTCGACCTGATCCGGACGGCCAAGGAGACCCGCCCCCAGCTGGGCAGCATCCTCATCACGGCCTTCGCCTCCACGGAGACCGCCGTGCAGGCCCTGCGCTTCGGCGCGGATGACTACCTCACCAAGCCGTTCAGCATCGACGCCCTGCGGAAGGTGGTGGGCCGCGTCCTCAGCTCCGGCCGCATGGTGCGCGACGAGCAGGCCGCCGTACGGCGCGTGCGCACGGAGGCCGATGACCTGCGCCGCAAGAGCCGCGCGGTCGAAGAGGACCTGCGCCTCACCCGGATCGACCTCGACCTCAGCCGGCGTGCGCTCGAGCACCGCGTCAAGGACCTCGAGTTCATCCGTGAGCTGACGGCGCTCCTCGCCCAGGAGGAAGACCTCGATCGGATGCTGCACACGACGGCGCGCATCCTGGCCGGCCGCTTCCAGGCCGTGGTGACGCGCATCGAGCTGGACCTCGGCGATGGCGTACGCACCGCCGAGAACCACACCCAGCCGGGGGCCACCCCGGTGCTCAAGGCCATGAGCAGTGCCCTCCTGCAGCGGGCATGCCTGCTCCCGGACGGCGTCACCAAGGACACGGTGCTCGGCTACGGCCTGCCGTTGGAAGCGCTCGCGGTCGTCGTGCGCTTGAGCGACCAGCCTGTCGGCGGCGTCACCCTGCTGCGTCCCGTGCAGAGCGAGGACGCCGACGCCACGGACCCCTTCCTCCTGACCCTCCTGCCCCAGGCGCTGAGCGTCGCACTGGAGGGCCAGGTCAACCGGCGCGCTGCGGAGCGCAACGCCCTCGGCGTGGCCGAGCGCATCATCGAGGCGCTCGAGGGCCGAGGAGCCCTCTTCACCGGCCATGCCCGCCGCGTCTCGCGTGTGGCCGGAGCCATGGCGGGCCAGCTCGGCCTCTCCCCGCGCCTGCGACGCGTGATCGAGATGGCCGCGCGTCTGCACGACGTGGGCGAAGTGGGCATCCCCGACAACGTCCTGCGGCGCGAGGGCCCCCTCGATGAGGGCGAGCAAGCCGTCGTGCGCATGCATCGCACGGTCTCCGGGCAGAATGTCGCGGCCATCGCGATCGCCTGCGGGAAGACCAGATCCCGATCGGCGCCGCGGTCATCGGCCTCGCCGAGGCCTACGACGCCATGACCAGTCCGCGCCCCTACCGCCGCTCGCGCACGCGCCGCGAGGCGCTGGCCGAGATCGACAGCCTCAGCGGCACGCAGTTCGTGGTCGAGGCCGCCAACGCCCTGCTCACCCTGCCGCGGGAGCAGCTCTGATGCCCGAAGTCCCGGACCATCTGGGACACGGGGGCTACAGCGGCAGTCCCTTCTGGTTGGCGATCGGACCGACGGCCGCCGAGGCGCTGCGCGCCCACGGGGCGTCGTTCTTCGAGACCGACGCCCCGGCCATCGAAGAGGTCGACGACGTGATCGGCGCGCTCGTCCTGCTCAGCCACCGCCGGGCCCTGGGATGCGTCGTGAGTGGCAGCGTGCTCGACACGCGCCCGCGCGACGCGCTGGAGAACCTGCGCCGGGAGATCCAGCCGGGGCCGAGGCTCATCCCCGCCACGGGCACGGAGAACCCCGCCGTGCGCGTGGCCGCCCGGGAGTTGGGCATCCACGTCTGGGAAGCGAGCCCGCACGGCGCCGAGACCCTCACGGCGACAGCCACGGAGGATGGCCCGACCGAGCCCCCCCCGCGGGAGGGCCACGTCGCCGACCGGAACGCCCCGCGCCGCTCGCCCGCCTCCGCGCGCCGTAGCAGCCGGACGGACGTGCCCCCCCGTGGCGCAGACCGCGGGGAACCCCTCCGCGCCGAGCCGCCCTACCCCGAGCCGCCCTACCCCGAGGCACGCGCGCGGCGTAGCGCCCCGCTCGACGCCCCGGAGGACGGCGAGCCGCCCGCGACGGC
>JARGNS010000478.1 GCA_029213105.1 Planctomycetota bacterium | reverse complement strand
ACCGACGCCTCGCGGAGGAAGGTCCGCGTGAGGCGGAATGCGGCGTCGGCGTAGTCGCCGAAGCGACGGCCGGGGGGCGCCGGCGGCGGCGTGTCGAGGGTGGCCAGGCGCGGCGGCAGTTCGGCCGTGAGGCCCAGCTCCAGACGCAGCAAGCCGCCGCGACGCGGAACGGACGCCAGGGCCGGGGAGAGCAGGAACTGGCGCACTTCCTCGGCGAGGGCGTCCTCGTCCAGGTGGGCCACGAACGGTGCAAGCCAGACGTTGACGTCCTCGAGCGCCAGCACGCGTGCGGCGTGGGGCGCGTAGCGCAGCAACAAGCCCTCCACGGCGGCGAAGGCGCGGCGCACGCCCCCACTGCGGGAGAACACCTCGCCGGCGAGATCACGCGGGGCGGCCTCGGGGACGGAGAGGGCGATGGCGGTAAGCCGCAGGGGTGCGCCGAGATCCTGCACATGCAGGTCCCCCACGCGGTGGGCTTCGGCGACGGCAGGCGGCAGGACGTGCTCGAGGACGTGACGTTCGGTCAGCGCCTCGCCGAGACTCTCGGCGACGGCGGCCGGGTCCAGGGCCCGGCGATCGTCGGGGCCCCGATCCAGGGCGGCGCGCACCTTGGTCACCGGCACGCCCTCGCGGGGCGAGCGCAGGGCGCGGTGCGTCCAGCCGCGCTCGAACAGCTCGGCACGCACGAGCGTGTCGAGCAGGTCCTCGGAGACACGCGGCGTGTGGGCCCGCAGCACGCGGGCCTCGATGGCACGCGCGACCTCCTCGGCCTCGGCGCGCTCGAAGGCCTCCTCGGCCAGCAAGCGCTCGACCAACGCGCCCTTCGAGAACCGGCGGATCGAGTTCTCGTCGCCGACCAGGGGCGGCGGGGCCTCTTGGTGCGCGTCGGGCTCGGGCACGACGCGGGCGGCGCGCGCCTCGGCGCGGCGCTCGCGGTAGAGGATGTAGGCCTTGGCCGTGCGCGCATGCCCGGCGTCGATGAGGACACGCTCCACGAGGTCCTGCACGTCCTCGATGCCGGCGGCGGCGCCTGCCGGCCGGTCGGCCAGGGTCACGTGCAATCGCGCCACGACGACGCCGGCCAGCTCCTCGGCGAGGAAACGGTCTTCCCCGCCGACGGACTGCGCCGCGCGGAAGATGGCCTCGGCCACCTTGCCGCGATCGAAGGGCACGAGTCGCCCATCGCGCTTGCGAACCTGACGGATGGGGCTCACGCGTCGGAACCGCCCTTGCGCGGGCCCTTCTTGGAACGGCGTGCCGAGGACTTCGACGCGGGGGCGTCGTCCGCAGGCGAGGGGCGCTTCGTGGCGCCGCCCTTGCCCCTGCTCTTGGCCTTGCTCTTTCCCTTGCCCTTGCCCTTGGTGTCTCCCAACGGGCCGCCGGCCGACCGCACGCCCCGTACGAGCTTGCGCGCCGCGCCGACGCCGAGCATGCCCTTGAGCTCGTCCATGAACTCGTTGATGTCCTTGAACTCGCGATACACGGAGGCGAAGCGGACGTAGGCCACCTGGTCGACGTCCTTGAGTTCGCGCATCACGAGTTCGCCGATGTACTGCACCGGGACCTCGCTGTCGTACTCCTCGAGCACGTGGTTCTCGATGCGCTCGGTGATCTCCTCGAGGACCGCGATGGCGATCGGCCGCTTCTCGCAGGCCTTGATGAGCCCGAGCAGGACCTTGCGGCGCTCGAACGGCTCGCGGCCGCCGTCCTTCTTGATCACGCGGAGCGGCGACTCCTCGATGCGCTCGTACGTCGTGAAACGACGACCGCACGGGAGGCACTCCCGCCGACGGCGGATGGCGAACCCATCGCTCGAGGCGCGCGAGTCGATGACCTTGTCATCGTCGACCTTGCAGAAGGGACAGCGCATCCCCCTCCTTCGGGTGATGGCCTCGCGGGAGGCTCGGGTTGTGGCCTCGGGGGAGGCCAGGGTGTCAGGTGATCCCCGCCGGCGAGGCGGGGCCGCCCACGGGCGGAGGCGTATGGTGGCCTGCCCCGCCGACCCTCTTCGCCCCCCCCGCGGCGGGCCCGGGCATGACCCCGTGGGTCGGCCCTCGCGACCGCCCCTCGGGGTCGGTCGCCTGGATCGGCCTGCAAACCGCTACCCCTCGTGCCTACAGGACCCTATCCACCATACATATGGGTGCTTGGGCCTAGAACAACCGTGTACCGCCGGGGCCGTTTTCCGGGCGGCTTCCGGGGGGTTCCTCCCCATAATGGCGCGGCCCCGAGGCCGGCCCATCGGCCCCGGACGCCCTGGAGGCCGCCTCGGTGTCGATTGCCCTGCTTGCGGATGTCCATTCCAACATCGAAGCCCTCACACGGGTGTTCGAGGACATGGAGTCCCGCGGTGTAAGCCGCCTGATCTGCCTCGGTGACGTGATCGGCTACGGCCCGAACCCACGCGAGTGCCTGAAGCTCCTCTTCCAGTCCGAGGTCGCCATCATGGGCAACCACGAGGAAGCCGTGATGTTCTACGGGGAGGACTTCAACCCGAAGGCGCGCGCCTCCCTGGAGTGGACCAAGGACCAGCTCAACTCCACGGACCACGACCGGACCGAGAACTACGACCTCTGGAACTTCCTCGGCACGATGCAGCAGGTCGTCGAGGACGAGGACGTCATGTACACCCACGGCAGCCCGCGCGTCCCCACGCGCGAGTACGTCGTACCGGCCGATTCGCGCAACGCCGAGAAGATGTCCGGCATCTTCGAGCTCATCAAGAAGGTGTGCTTCATCGGCCACAGCCACATCCCGCACATCTACACGTCGGACCTGAAGCATGCGTCGCCCGACGCCCTGGGCGGCGCGATCGACCTGCGCAAGCTCGGCGAGGACCGCAAGATCCTCATCAACACGGGCAGCGTGGGCCAGCCCCGCGACGGCGACAACCGCGCCTCGTATGCCACCTTCGACGGCAACATCGTGCGCTTCCACCGGCTCGAGTACGACGTCCAGACGACGGTCGACAAGATCTACGCCGAAGAGCGCATCCCGAACTTCCTCGCGGACCGCCTGCTCGTCGGTCGTTGATCCGAAGCGGTCGCTAGTCCGGAAGGCCTCGCTGGACGCGAAGGGGCCCCGACCCCGAG
>JARGNS010000477.1 GCA_029213105.1 Planctomycetota bacterium | reverse complement strand
CTCCGTCGCGGGGGCTGCGCCGCCCGAGCCGTTGTCGATGACGACGAGCACGTTGCCGACAGGCACGACCTCGCCTTCTTCGGCACGCAGCTCGGCGATCACGCCCGCGGTGGGGGCCGTGATCTCGACGGTCGCCTTGTCGGTCATGACCTCGACCATGGGTTGGTCATCGGCGACGGTGTCGCCCTCGGCCACGAGCCACTTCACGACCTCACCCTCGGTGAGGCCCTCGCCGATGTCCGGCAGCTTGAATTCGAAAGCCATCGTGTGGATCCCTCTCGCTACTGCCAGTTGGCCACGTACTCGATCGCATTGAGTACGCGCTTCTTGTCGGGCTTGTAGACGTGCTCGAGTGTGTAGGGGAAGGGCGTGTCGAAACCGGACACGCGCCCCACCGGCGCCTCGAGACTGTCGATGCACTTCTCTGCGACCGTCGCCGCGATCTCGGAGGCGAAGCTGCAGGTACGCGGCGCCTCCTGGACTGCCAGGCAGCGGCCGGTCTTGCGGACGCTCTCGAGGACCGTCTCGGCGTCCCAGGGGAGCATCGAACGCATGTCGATCACTTCGACGTCGACGCCGTTCTCTGCCGCTTCCTTGGCGGCGTCCATCACGATCGAGACCATGGCGCCCCACGAGCAGACGGTGACGTCCTTGCCCTCGCGAGCGATGCGCGCCTTGTCCATGTCGATGGTGAAGAAGCCGTCCTCGACCTCTTCCTTGCTGTGGCGGTAGAGCGCCTTGGGCTCGAGGAAGATGACCGGGTCGTCGCAGAAGATGGCGGAGAGCATCAGACCCTTGGCTTCACGGGGCGTGCTCGGCATCACCACGCGCAGGCCGGGCGTGTGGGCGAAGTACGCCTCGCCGGACTGGGAGTGGTAGTGGCCGCCACGGATCCCGCCGCCCGAGGGGGTGCGGACGACCATCGGGCAGGTGAAGTGGCCACCGGAGCGGTAGCGCATCTTCGCCATCTCGCTGACGATCTGGTCGAACGCCGGGAAGATGAAGTCCTGGAACTGGATCTCCGGTACGGGCTTGAGGCCGTAGATGGCCATGCCGACCGCGGTGCCGATGATGCCGCACTCGCTGAGCGGGGTGTCCATCACGCGCAGGTCGCCGTACTTGGCGTGCAGGCCTTCGGTCGTGCCGAAGACGCCGCCCTTCACGCCGATGTCCTCGCCGAGCATGACGACGTCGTCGTCCTTCTCCATGGCGATGTGCAGGGCGTCATTGATCGCCTTGAGCATGGTTATTTCGGGCATGGGTCGATGCCTTTCGTCGTTCGCGGGGGCGTTCGCTCGCGGCCGGGCCGTTAGAGCGGGAAGGCGCCGCCGGTGTCCTCGATGTCGCCACTGCGTCGGATCTGGTCGAGCAGGGTGGCGCGCTGCTCCTGGAGCATGACGGGTACGTCGGCGTACACGTCGTCGAAGAGGGTCTCGACCTCGGGCGCGGGGGTGGACTCCGCGCTCTCGACCGCGGCTGCGATCTCGGCGAGCATCTCTTCCTTCAGTTCGTCTTCCCACTTCTGGGTCCAAAGGCGCTTGCCCTTCATCCAGGCACGGAAGCGATCGATGGGGTCCTTCTCCTGCCAGGCCTCGAAGAGCTCCTTGGCCTGATACTTGGACGGGTCGTCCGAGGAGGAGTGCGGTCCCATGCGGAAGGTGACCGTCTCGATGAGGGTCGGGCCGCCACCGCTCTCGGCGCGCTCGCGCGCCTCCTTGCAGGCCTCGTAGACGGCCAGCACGTCGTTGCCGTCCACACGGATGCCCGGCATGCCGTAGGCCACGGCCTTCTCGGCAAACGTTGCGGAAGCGGACTGCTTCTCCTGGGGCACCGAGATGGCCCAGTGGTTGTTCTCGCACATGAAGATGCACGGCGACTTCCAGACCGCGGCGAAGTTCATGCCGGCGTGGAAGTCATTGCTCGAGGTGCCGCCGTCACCGAACCATGCCCACGAGACCTTCGGCTCGCCGCGGATCTGCGCGGCACGGGCGGCGCCTGCCGCGTGGGTGATCTGCGTGCCGATGGGGGAGCTGATGCTCGTCCAGCCGATGTCGGGGATGGCGTAGTGGTTCGGCATCTGGCGACCCTTGCAGAGGTCGGCCGCGTTGCCCCACGCCTGGTTGAACAGCACGCGCAGGTCGACGCCACGAAGCAGGGCGATCGACACCACCCGGTAGCTCGGGAAGAGGATGTCGTGATCGGCCATCGCGTAGCCAGCGCCGATCTGGCTGGCCTCCTGGCCGTAGGACGGCACATAGAAGCCGATGCGACCCTGGCGCTGCAGGTTCATCCCGCGCTGATCGAACAGGCGCGTGAAGAACATGGCGCGGAACATCTTCTTGAGGTCGTCGCCCTTGAGGCCGTCGGGCGTCTTGCCCTTGGCCTTGCCGGGGGCGTCCATGACCTGCAGCATCTCGTCCGTGCTCATTGGGACTCCTCGCGGGTTCCTGTCTTCGGCGGGGCGGGGGGACGGTCTTCGTCGTACCCGACGCGTCCCGGCCCGCACCGGGGAGGCGAAGCGTACGAGCGCACGCCCTTGCGGCCAAGCCCGGGCGGCGGTGTCACGGTGACAAGGGTGTACTCTGCAATCAAATCGACCGCGGTACGCTGCAGCGCTGCGCCTAGGGTGGGGCCTCGGCCACGCTTCGCATCCGGCGGGTGGGCCGTCGATCGCCGCCCCGCGGGGGGCGACGCGGAGGTGTCCCATGGCCCGGTCCCGTCGATCCGCATTCCTGCTCTCCCTGGTCGCCTGCGGCGTGCTGGCGACCTTGGCCGGCTGCGGCGAGGAGCCGGCGGCGCCGATCGAGGCGCCGCCCCCGGGCACCGAGGCGGAGGCCGGCTGGAGTGATCACGCGGGCGGGGAGCAGCCGGCCACGGCCGAGGGCACCCCGGACGGGCCCGAGAGCCGGACGCCGGACGCCTTGCTCGCGCGCCTGCATGGACGCGTGGCCGACGGCCGCGGGCTGGGCGACGCGACCTACGAGCGTGATGTGCGGGATGTGGCGGAGGTGATCTGGCCGGCGGACGCTCCGGCGGCCGAGCGCGCCGGTGCGCAGGTGCACATGCAGCTGGCCGCCGTGGCGGCCGAGGTGTC
>JARGNS010000476.1 GCA_029213105.1 Planctomycetota bacterium | reverse complement strand
GCCGCTCGACCTGCCCGGCGCGCCCACCCACGGGGCCGAAGGGGCGAGCAAGCAGGACGCCCACGGGCTCGACGTCGGCGCCCTCGTCGAGGTGGGCCCGTACGCGATCACGCCCGTGAAGGCGCGTGGCGCGGCCGCGGTGGGGGAGCTCAACCGCTACCTCGAGGCCCACGGCTTCGGCACCGAGGACCCGGCACACCTGGCGTGGTTCGCCGAGAACGAGTTCACCTTCCTGTGCATCCAGATCACGCCGCCCGCGGGGGCGGCGCGTCTCGGCGAGCATCTCGATCTCGTGCCCCTGCACGTGCGCTTCGCGGCCGAGCAGCCCTACTACCCCGGCAAGTACAGCGCGCAGCAGGGCAACTTCGCCCTGGCGCTGACGCTGCTGACGACGGAGCCCGTGCAGCGCGAGTCGCTGCGCGCCGTGCGCCAGCGCCTCGAGGCCTGGCACCCGGGCCATGACAATCTCTTCACGGTCCAGCCCCTCGCCGCGCCCTTCACGCCGGCGACGGCGCATGCCCGTGCCGACCGCTGGTATGTCAACCGCTGCGATACGCGCGGCTTCAACCGCATCCTCGAGTCCGGGGAGCCCGCGATCCACGCGTGGGCCGACGATGTCACGTGGACCCTCGGGGGCGAGGCCGATCTTCCTCCGGACTGGTACTACGGGGACGGCGAGCGCCCCGTCTGGCATGCGACCGACACGCGCACCCTGGCGCAGTACGCCAACTACGCCGCGATCCTCGCGGTGTTGATCGCGATCCTCTGGACGGGCTTCCACGTCCTGCGGCGCGTCGTCCGCATGCTGGCCGGCCGGGGGTCGAGTGCTTGACGTCCTGGTCGCCGCGCGCGCCAACCTCGCGCGGTCCTGGCGTCGTTCCCTGGCCTACGGCGTCCTGTGCGCGTTGCTCGCGGCGCTGGTGCTGACGCCCTTCTTCCAGTGGCTCTCGCTGCAGGCCCTGGCCCTCGGCGGCGCGCCCGTCGCCACGAACGTGGACATCGCGACCGGCCTGGCAAGCCTCCCCGGCGTGCTGGCGCTGCTTGCCTGGAGCCTCGGCACGGCGGTCATGGTGCTGCTCGGCCTCGGGGGCCAGGTCATCCTCGCGGCCGACGCCGAGCATGGGGCGCCGCGTGCACCACGCTCGGCGTTCCTCGCCAGTGTGGCCGTGGCGCCGCGTCTGCTGCGGCCTGCGCTCGGGTGGGTGGTGGTCTACGCCCTCGCGCTCGTCCCGGTCCTGTTGACGGCGTTCGACATCCTGCGGGCGGCGGCCCTGGGGAGCACCGAGAACGTCTTCCTCCAGGTGGTGCCGGACTCGCCGCTCGGGGCGCTGGGCGTCTACGGCCTGCTTGCGGCCGCGGTCGTCTTCTCCTACGTCATCCTCCTGCGCTGGACCTTCCTGCTGCACGCGCTCCTGCTCGAGGATCGGGGCCTGGGCGCCGCCATGCAGCGCAGCGCGCAGCTCGTGGCGCCCAACCGGATGCGCGTCCTGCGCGTGGTGGGGGCGCTGCATCTCGCCGTGGTCCTGCTCCTCGCCCTCGAGGCGTGGGTGTTCCGGGCACTCGCCTGGCTTGCCTTCGACGTCATCGCCCGAGATTCCCCGGCGCTGGGCGTCATCCTGGCAGCCCTGCTGCTCGTGGGCGCCGGCGTCGCGGGCCTGGTGACCACGGCGCTGGTGGGGGCCGCCGGCTCCTCGCTCATCACGGCGCTGTTCGTGCGCCTCGGCGGGACGGTGCCCCTCGCCGCCAAGCCGGGCGAGGCCCTGCGTGCGCGCCTGCCGAAGACGGGGCGCGGGCTGCTGGTGCTCCTGGGGGTGCTCCTCGTCGGCGCGCTCCTGCTTGTGTGGCCGCAGCTCGAGAGGTCCCTGAGCATGACCAGCGATCCCGTGCAGGTGACGGCGCATCGCGGTAGCAGTGCTGGCGCACCCGAGAACACCCTGGCGGCCTTCCGTCTGGCCATGGAGGAGGGCGCCGACTTCAGCGAGCTCGACGTGCTCGAGGCCAAGGACGGCGCCGTGGTGGTCATCCACGACACGAACCTCAAGCGCCTGGCCGGCCTTGACGCGAACGTGTTCGACCTCACCGGCGCAGAACTCCAGCAGATCGACGTGGGGCGCTGGAAGGCACCGGCGTTTGCCGGGGAGACGATCCCCCTGTTGCGCGACGTGATGGAACTCGTGAAGGGCCGCATGAAGCTCAACATCGAGATCAAGGTGCATGGCCGCGAGCGCGACCTCCCGGAGACCCTGGTCGATCTGATCCAGGAGATGGACTTCGCGCCGCACTGCGTCATCACGTCGCTCGACGTGGGCATGCTCCGCCGCGTGCGCGCCAAGGACCCCACGCTGCGCATCGGCGCGATCGTCACCGCTGCGATCGGCAATGTGCACGCCCTTGACGTCGACTTCTACAGCGTCGAGCGTGCCCTGGCGACCGTGACGTTCATCCGTGCGTCCCACGCCAAGGGCCGCGAGGTGCACGTGTGGACGACGAATACCGAGCGCACCATCCGCCGGATGATCGATCGGGGTGCGGACAGCCTGATCACCGATCACCCGACTCGTGCGGTGGCCCTGCGCGACGCGCGCGGGGCGGACGACGAGCTGCGCGCGAACCTGCTGCGGTTGTTCGAGCGCTAGCGAGCCCGGCTGTGGCCTGACCACGGGCTGCCTCGCGCGATCCTCGCGCCCGCCTCCTCGCCTCGGCTTCGAGAGCGGGTGCGCAGCCGTCGCCCGCCGAGCCCCCCCGATCGCCATCCAGGCCGCCGGAGGACGCACGCGTCACGCACCAACCGGGCTAGGCGTCCATGATGAGGGTCTTGTCGTCGTCGTAGTGGTCTGCTTGCGGCGTCGCGGGGGATCCCTCGACCATGCTTGCGTCCTGCAAGCCCGCGTTGTGGAGCCCGTCGACGAAGCCGATCAGACGGTGCCAGGTGCGGATCTTGACGGCATCCTGGTCCTCGGCGGCGTGGGCGCTGTAGTAGTCGAGCACGGTGTGCTTGTAGGCCGCGCCGACGATCTCGTTCTCGTTGCGTGCGACGCGCGCGGCGACCCAGCCGATCGACCAGTGCGGGTCCTGTCCGGCCTTGCGGCGCTTGATGAGCACGTC
>JARGNS010000475.1 GCA_029213105.1 Planctomycetota bacterium | reverse complement strand
CGACCGATGCCGTGCAGGATGCGCGCCGCCAGCGGCTGCACCTCGTCGCGCGGCAGCTCGGGCCCACCCAGGACCGGGGACAGGACGCCCCAGGCCTCGTCGAAGCGCCCCAACTCCGCCAGGCACATGGCCACGCGCACGGCCGCCTCCTCGAAGTCGGCATCGAGGGCGAGGGCCTCCCGGTAGTGTCCGAGCGCCTCCTCGGGCTCCTCGGCCGTCCGGGCCAGATCCCCCAGACCGAAGCGCGCGTCGGCGGCGAACGGCCCTTCGAGGGCCGCGAGGTAGCGCTGGCGCGCCTCGCGGCGGCGACCGAGGTGCGCGTAGGCCCGGCCGACCCCCACCATCATCTCCGGGTGCTCCGGCGCGAGGACCTGGACCCGGCGCCAGGCGCTCAGGGAGCGCTCGGGATCCCCCGCCAGGAGATAGGCCAGGGCCAGATGCCGGTGGACGTGGGGGCAGCGCGGATCCAGGGCCACGGCCTGGCGGGCGTGGTGCTCCGCCTGGTTCAGGTCGCCGGCCAGGGCGTGGCAATGGGTCAGGTTGCAGTGGATCTCCTCGATGCCGGGGCCGCGGGTCAGGGCCTCGTCGAAGGCCTCGATGGCCCGCTCGAGGAGCCCGATCCGCCCGTAGCAGAGCCCGAGGCCGATCCAGGGAGCCGGGGACTCCTCATTCAGGGCCACGCAGCGCCGGTAGCGACGAATGGCCGCCCGGTACTCGCCCGCTTCGAGATGGCAATGCCCCAGATACAGGTCGATGCGGGGACTGATGACGCCGCGGCGGTCCAGATTGCGCAGCATGATCCGGGCGGCTTCGACGGCGCCCTCCTCGAACCGCTCCACAGCCTTGGACAGCCGATCATCGGCGTCGTGCCACAGGCGCTCTTCCCCGCGGGGCGCCGTCCCAGAAAGCGCCTCTGGGGCGGGAGTGTGCCACCGCCAGGGGACAGGCCCGGGTCTGGTTCGGGGGGGGCGTGCCTCTCCTTGGTCGGCCCGCGGTTCGGGTCTACGATCGGCCGCTTTCGCGGGCAATTCCGCGCCCATCCAGTCGGAGCCAGACAGGCCCCCCCCGGAGACGAGACCCATGTCCACCGCCGACACCGGCAGCAGCAGCATGTCCTCGGACGAGAAGATCCAGATCCCCTACGTCGACGAGAAGGGCAAGCGCCGCAAGCTCGCCGATGTGCGCAACATCGGGATCATGGCCCACATCGACGCAGGCAAGACCACGGTCACCGAGCGCATCCTCTTCTACTCCGGCCGCATCCACCGCACCGGCGAGGTCCACGATGGCGCCGCCACGATGGATCACATGAAGGAAGAGCAGGAGCGCGGGATCACGATCACCAGCGCCGCCACCAACACCCAGTGGAAGGGCTGTGAGTTCAACATCATCGACACGCCCGGCCACGTCGACTTCACCGCTGAGGTGGAGCGCAGCCTGCGCGTGCTCGACGGCGCCGTCGCCGTGTTCGACGCCCAGGCCGGTGTCGAGCCGCAGTCGGAGACGGTCTGGCGTCAGGCCAACCGCTACAACGTGCCGCGCATCTGCTTCCTCAACAAGATGGACAAGGCGGGCGCCGACTTCGAGATGGCCGTCGACTCCATCCGCGAGCGCCTGGGTGCCGCCGCCTTCCCGATCCAGTACCCGATCGGCCAGGAGAACGACTTCCGCGGCATCATCGACATCCTCGAGAACCACGCGATCATCTACGACGAAGAGTCGCAGGGTCGCAAGTGGCACATCGAGGACGTACCGGCCGAGTACCGCGAGCGCGTCGACGAGCTTCGTCACGCCCTCGTCGAGGCCGCGGCCGAGACGGACGACGCGCTGCTGGAGCGCTACCTCGGCGGCGAGGAGCTGCACCGCGACGACCTGCTGATGGCGATCCGCAAGGGTGTGCTCAGCGGTCACATCGTGCCGGTCCTCTGCGGCTCGGCCCTGCGCAACAAGGGCGTGCAGCGCCTGATGGACGCCATCTGCTATTACCTCCCCTGCCCGCTCGACATCACGTCGATCGAGGGCGATGACCCGCGTACGGGTGAGAAGATCGAGCGGCACCCCGACGACAACGAGCCCCTCTCGGCCCTCGCGTTCAAGACCGTCGCCGACAAGAACGGCGACCTCTACTTCGTGCGCGTCTACAGCGGCAAGATCGAGCAGGGCATGCAGCTCTGGAACGCCACGCGCGGCAAGCGCGAGCGCGTCGGTCGCCTCGTCGTCATGCACGCGGCGGATCGCGAGGCCATCACGGAGCTCCGCGCCGGTCAGATCGGCGCCGTGGTCGGCTTCAAGGACACGTACACGGGTGACACCCTGTGCACGAAGGACTCCCAGATCCTGCTCGAGTCGATGAGCTTCCCGGAGACGGTCATCTCGATGGCCATCCACCCGAAGAGCCGCGGTGACCACACCAAGCTCGGCGAGGCCCTCACACGCCTGGCGAAGGAAGACCCGACGTTCCGTGCCTACACGGACGAGGAGACGGGCGACACGATCATCAGCGGCATGGGCGAACTGCACCTCGAGGTGCTCGTCAGCCGTCTGATGAACGAGTTCCAGCTCGACTGCGAGGTCGGCCGCCCGAAGGTGGCCTACCGTCAGACGCTCAAGAAGGACTGCAACATCGAAGGCAAGCACGCCAAGCAGTCCGGTGGTCGCGGTCAGTTCGGTGTCGCGCGCGTGCGTATCGCCATCACGGACGAGACAGAGAACACCTTCGAGACCACCGTCGTCGGCGGCTCGGTCCCCAAGGAGTACATCGGCTCCATCGAGGCCGGCCTCATGTGGGGTTGCGAGGAGGGCTATCCCCTCGGCTTCCCCTTCGTGAAGCTCGCCTTCGACCTGCACGACGGCAAGGCCCACGACGTGGACTCCTCCGAGATGGCCTTCAAGGAGGCCGGCCGCCTGGTCATGCGCAACGCGGTGGCGCAGGTGGGCGTGGACATCCTCGAGCCCTGGATGAAGGTCGCCATCACGGCGCCCGAGTCCAACCTCGGCGACGTGCTCGGCAGCCTCAACCAGCGCCGTGGCCAGGTCGATCGCACCGAGTCCGGCAGCGGCGATGCCATGCGCATCTACGGCCACGTCCCGTTGGCCGAGATGTTCAA
>JARGNS010000474.1 GCA_029213105.1 Planctomycetota bacterium | reverse complement strand
GGGGCGACGAGCTCCTGGGCGGCTACGCCCGCACCGCGCTCGTCGCCGGGCGTGCGGGGGCATGGACGCGGGGCTATGAGCCCTTGCGCGCGCGCATCGAGGCGGCCGGGGCGGACCCGGCGGGGCGCATGCGTGCCGCCTTCGATCGCTCCAGCGATCTCACGCCGCTGCTCGCGCCGGACTTCGTGCGGGCGCTCGGCTGGCCGGTGGCCGCGCCCATGCTCGAGGACGCCTCGCTGCTGCGCTCGGTGCTGTGGGAAGAACGCAACGGCACCCTGCGCAGCCTGCTCCATGTGGAAGACCGCGTCAGCATGGCCCACGGCCTCGAGGGGCGCCCGGTCGGTTGCCTGGGCGAGCTGCCCGCGGTGGCGGCGGCGCTCCCCGACGCCTGGCTCGTCGGTCCCGACGGCGAGGGCAAGCGCGCGCTGCGCGCCGCGCTGAAGGGGTTCATCCCCGAGTCGGTGCGCACCGATCCCCGCAAGCGCGGGTTCCCGACACCGTTCGCCCGGGCCGCGCGCGGCGCCGGCCGCGAGCGCGTGCTCGGATGGCTGCATGATCGGCAGTTCACCGATCGCGGCTGGTGGAACGTGGACGCCTGCCGGGCGCTCCTCGAAGACGAGCGTCCCGCATGGGACCGTGCGCTGTTCGCGGTCCTGTCGTGGGAGTGGTGGGCTCGCTGGTACCTGGACGGCGAGGCCTACGCGCCGCACGACGGCGCGGGGCTGGACGGCAAGAGGCTGGACCGCAAGGGAGATGAACCGCGATGACGCGTTCTGACGTGCTGAAGCTCGCGCTGTGGGTCGGGGCGGCTGCCCTGCTCGCGCACCTGGGCCTCTCGGCAGGCACGATCTGGTCGTACGGCCCGATCAACTACGACGACCCGCAGGTCCTCGAGATCGTCCAGCAGAAGTCCGTGGGCGAGATCCTCTCGGGCCCCACGTACTACGCCTACAAGCCGCTGTACTTCCTGAGCCTCAAGCTCGACACGATCTTCGGGGAGGCGGCCGTGCCCTTCGGCCACGGCGTGAACTGGATCCTGCACGGCCTCGCCGCCTTCCTGCTGGTCCTCCTGCTCTACGACATCTTCCAGAGTCGCTGGATCGCCGCGGCCGCCGGGCTGCTGTTTGCCGTGCATCCCGTGCACGTGGAGAACGTGGCCTGGTACGCCGAGCGCAAGGACGTCCTCTCGCTCGTATTCGTCCTCTGGGCCCACCGCGCCTTCCGCGCCGACCGGACCCTCGGCCGCCGCGTGGCCCTCCTGCCCGCCGTCCTGCTGTTGCTCGGCGGCCTGACCAAGGGCACGGTGTGGTCGTACGCCGGGGTGCTCTTCGTCGACGAGTGGCTTGCCATGGCGCGCGCCCGCAAGGCGGGGGAGGCGGCTCCCTGGCAGGTCTCCTTGTTGCGTCTCGCCCCCGTCCTGCTTGTCGGGATCGGCGGGGTCGTGCTCGACCTGGTCGTGGCCTCCAGCAGTGGTGCGGCCGGCGTCGATCACGGGGTCGGGACCTCGGAGCTGATGGCCGCGATGGCCGGGGTGCATACGACCTACCTGCAGCACCTGCTGGTGCCCGTGGGCCTCTCGCTGGACTACGCGGTCGATCCGGCCGGCTCGTGGGGGAGCCCGCTCACGCTGCTCGGGGTCGTCCTGGCCCTGGGGGCGATCGCCGCGCTCGTGGTGGGGCTGCGGCGCGGCCGCGCCCTCGTGGCGTTTGCCGGTGCGTGCTGGAGCTTCGGCCTCGCGCCGGTCAACAACGTCTACCCGCGTACGGCCGCCCTCATGGCCGACCGCTACCTCTACATCCCGGCCATCGGGTTCTACCTGCTGCTGGCCGCGCTGTTGCTGCGCACGAAGAAGAGCGCGCGTACCTGGATCCTCGCCGCCGCCGTCATCCTGCTGGCGATCCTGTGCGAGCTGCGCACGTCGGCCTTCGCCACGAGCGAGCGCATCTGGAGTGACGCGATCGAGAAGGTGCCGACGAGCGCCTTGGCGTACATCCAGCGTGGCACCGATCGCTCGGGGCGCGGCATGCACAAGGCTGCGCGCGAGGACGCGAACGCCGCCCTGGCCCTCGAGCCGCGGCCCGAGTTCCGGGTGCGCGCTCATCTGCTGCGCTGCCAGAGCTTCGTGGGGCTCGGCACCCAGGCCGTGGGGGAGACGCGCGACGCGTTGATCGAGTCGCTGTTGGACGAGGCCAACGTGGCGGCGCGCGCCGCCGACGGGCTCGCGCGCAACGAGATGGTGCGCGACGACCCGTCCCACGTGCGCTCGATGGCCCAGAACTACATCGGCAATGCGCTCGAGATGCAGGGCGACCTCGCCGGGGCGCGCGACGCGTACCACCGCGCCGTGCAGTTGGAGGAGCGCAACGCCAACGCCTGGATGAACTACGGCACCACCCTGCTCAAGTCGCGCGACGAACGCGATCATGCGGAGGCCGTCGAGGCCCTGCGCCAGGCGCGGGACCTCGCCCCGGGTCGGCTCGACATCGTGCTGCAGCTGGCGCTGGCCCATGGCACGCGCGGCGACGCCAAGCGTGCCATGGCCATGCTCGAGCGCGCCGAGGCCCGGCATGGCGAATCGGCGGAGCTGCTCTACACGCGCGCGACCGTCCTGCTGCGGGTGGCCCAGGATTGGAACCAGGCGCGCACGATCCTGCGCCGGCTGCGCGAGGTCGATGCGAACCACCCGAAGGGGACGGCGCTGGAGGCCGATATCGAGGTGGCCATCGGTCGCTCGCGGCTGCGCAAGGGGCGCGCCGAGCGCGACGTCACCCTGCTCAAGCAGGCGATCGATCACTTCGATGAAGCCCTCAAGGTGCTGCCGGGGCATTGGCAGGCGCACGTCTACGCCGGCGATGCGTTCTCGGAGCAGGGGCGCTACGGCGAGGCGCGGCGGCGCTACAAGGAGGCGCGCAAGACCGCCTTGCGCGAGACGTGGCTGGCTGGCCTCATCGCCCGCACGGCGGCCCTCGAGGCGGCGGTGGGCGGGCGTGCGACACGCACGCCCGAGGAGGTCCGGCGGTCGGCCGAGATCATGCTCAGCGCCCTCGATCCGGACGCGCGCCGGCTCGATCTCGGCTTTGCCGCGCTGCAGGACGAACTCATCCTGCTGCGCGAGCTC
>JARGNS010000473.1 GCA_029213105.1 Planctomycetota bacterium | reverse complement strand
GGGGCGTGACGCGCGGGCCGTAGGCCCGCGTAGCCCCGGTGTCGCGAGGCGCTTCGCCGAGCGGCAGTGCCGGTCTTGATCGAGGCGCAGCCTCGATCAAGACAACTCACGCCTGGGGGGGCTCTGCCCCCCATCAGATACTGAGGCGAGGCCTGCTCGCGCGTAGCGGGAGCTGGCCGGTCGGGCCCTTGGCGTAGCCAAGAGCCAGACGCCTCACTCGACGGGCAGGTCGAGGATCTCGTCGGGCGTGAGGTGGCCGCGATCGTCGGCACGACCCGCGGCCGCGAGGCGGGCGCGCGCGTCGGCCGTGGCCTTGTCGCGCGCATCCATCTCGAGCGCGCCCGTGGCCGGCGTGGCCAGGGCGGCGGCGAGCGCCCGCTCGGCACCCGCCATGCTCAGCTCGGAGGCCGGCGTCACGGCCTCGGCGAGGATCGAGACCTCGTTGTCGGCGACCTGCACCACGCCGCCGGCGAGATAGAAGTACTCCGTCTCGCCGTCGGTACGCGTCACGCGCAGCTCGCCGTAGCCGAGCACGCCCACGAGCGGGGCGTGCTGGGGATAGAACGCCATCTCGCCGTCGAAGGCGGGCGCCACCACGTGCGCAGCTTCACCCTCGTAGGCCGCGCCTTCGGGGGTGACCACGGACACTGTGAGCGTGTTGGACACGGTGGCTCTCCTTCGGAGGACGGGCTACTTGGCCGCAGCCTTGGCAGCGGCGGCTTCGGCCTTGGCGGCGGCCTCTTCGACCGTGCCGACGTACATGAACGCACTCTCGGGCAGGTGGTCCCACTTGCCCTCGGTGATCTCCTTGAAGGAGCGCACCGTGTCCTTGATCGGCACGTTGATGCCGGGCATGCCCGTGAACACCTCGGCGACGAAGAACGGCTGCGAGAGGAAGCGCTCGATGCGGCGCGCGCGCTCGACGAGGAGCTTGTCGTCCTCGGAGAGCTCGTCGACACCGAGAATGGCGATGATGTCCTGGAGCTCCTTGTAGCGCTGCAGGATCCGGACCACCTCCTGGGCGACCTCGTAGTGCTCATCACCGACGTACTGCGGGTCGAGGATTCGCGAGCGCGACTCCAGCGGGTCCACGGCCGGGTAGATGCCCTTCTCGGCGATCTTGCGCTCGAGAACCGTGAAGCAGTCGAGGTGGGAGAACGCCGTGGCCGGCGCCGGGTCCGTGAGGTCATCCGCGGGGACGTAGATGGCCTGGATCGACGTGATCGCGCCCGTCTTGGTCGACGTGATGCGCTCCTGCATCGCGCCCATCTCGGTACCGAGCGTCGGCTGGTAACCCACGGCCGACGGCATGCGGCCGAGAAGTGCAGACACCTCCGAGCCGGCCTGCGTGAAGCGGAACACGTTGTCGACGAAGAGCAGGACGTCCGTGCCCTTGGTGTCGCGGAAGTGCTCGGCCATCGTCAGGGCCGAGAGGCCGACGCGCAGGCGCGCTCCGGGCGGCTCGTTCATCTGGCCGAAGACCATGACCGTCTGGTCGAGCACGGACTTGTCCGTGCCGCCGATCTTGGCCTCCTGCATCTCGAGCCAGAGGTCGTTGCCCTCACGCGTACGCTCGCCGACACCCGCGAAGACCGAGAGGCCGTCGTGGAAGCGGGCGATACGAGCGATCAGCTCCTGGATGACGACCGTCTTGCCGACACCGGCACCGCCGAAGAGGCCCGTCTTGCCGCCTCGTACGTAGGGCGTCAGGAGGTCGATGACCTTGATGCCCGTCTCGAAGATCTCGGTCTTGGGCTCGAGGTCGTCGAACGCCGGGGGCGACTGGTGGATGGCGCGACGGCCTTCCGTCTTCACCTCGCCGCGGTTGTCGATCGGCTCGCCGAGCAGGTTGAAGACGCGACCCAGGGTCTCGTCGCCGACCGGCACGCTGACCGGGCCGCCCAGGTCGCGGGCTTCCTGGCCACGGACCATGCCGTCCGTCGCGCCGAGGGCGACGCAGCGCACCTCACCGCCGCCGAGATGCTGCTGCACCTCGCCGACGAGGCGCTCGGCGCCATCGGCACGCTCGATCGTGCACTCGACCGCGTTGTAGATCTGGGGGAGGTCGTTCTCGGGGAACTCGGCATCGAACGTGGAGCCGATGACCTGGGTGATCTTGCCGACGGTGGCCATGATCTCTCCTCTGGGTGTCCTAAGGGTGGGGCGGTGTGCTCGAGGGCTACTCGAGCGCGGCCGCTCCGCCGATGATCTCGCTGAGCTCGGTGGTGATCTGCGTCTGACGGCTCCGGTTGTAGAGCATCGTCAGGTCGCGGATCATCTCGTTGGCGTTGTCGGTGGCGCTCTTCATGGCCACCATGCGAGCGGTCTGCTCGCTGACCGCACTGTCCAGGAAGGCCTGGAACACGTGCAGGCGGACCGAGCGGGGCAGCAGATCCGAGAGGATCTGCTCGGCGCTCGGATGGAAGATGAAATTCTGCTGCGGGCCCTCGGTCGCGCCCTCGTCGGAGGGCGGCTCGAGCGGGAGGACCTGCTCGGCGACGGCCGACTGGCGGGCGGCCGTGATGAACTTCGTGTAGGCGACGTGGACCTCGTCCACATCACCCGAGGCGTAGCGATCCAGGAGCTCGCTCGCGATGACGTCCACCTCGACGAACGTCGGCTTGTCCTCGATGTGCGTGTGGATCGTGTCGGGCGTCAGGCCCTTGAAGCGCAGCATGTTGCCGACGCGCTTGCCGCAGGCGATGACCTCGACGTCGAGGCCGCGATCCTTGAGGCCGGCGTGCGCCGCGAGGGCGGCCTTCGTGGCGTTGGTGTTGAAGCCGCCGCACAGGCCGCGGTTGCTGGAGATGGCGATCAGGATCGCCTTCTTCGGCTCGCGCTTGTCGAGCAGGGGGTGCGCGAAGTCGGCCCCGGCGGCCTCCGCGAGCTTCCCGATCAGCCGCGTGAGCTTGTCCGTGTACGGACGCGCCGCCACCGCGCGGTCGTGCGCGCGCTTGAACTTCGCCGTCGCGATCATCTGCATCGTCTTGGTGATCTTGGCGATGTTCTTGACGGACTGGGTCCGCTTGAGGATGGCGCGGGGGCTTGCCATGGGGCGTGCTCGCTCGGTGGTGGGGACGTGGGTTGCGGAGTGGGGGGGACGGGGCAGCGGGCGGAAACCCGC
>JARGNS010000472.1 GCA_029213105.1 Planctomycetota bacterium | reverse complement strand
TGCCGTCGGCGCTCCACGCCACCGGCTGCGTCGCCATGACGCCGAAGTGCGTGAGCCGCTGCGACGGGCCGCCGGCGGCCGGCATGGTGAAGACCTCCATGGGGCCCTCATCGCGCGCGGCGTAGGCGATGCGCGTCCCATCGGGCGAGAGCACGGGGTACGACGGGGTCCCCGGCGCCGTCGTCAGACGCCGCGCCACGCCGCCTGCCGCGGAGACCTGCCACAGGGCCGTCTCACAGGCGAAGACGATCGTGTCGCCGTGGATCGTGGGCTGCGTGTAGTAGCCGTGGGTGGTCCCCATGCGCGTGCTCCCGGGTGGCCGGAGCGCGAGGCCCGGCGAAGTCGTGTCCGGGGGTCGCTCAGGACGCCTCCGGGGGAGGCGGACTGTAGCCCGAAGGCGGCGGCTCGCCGCCGAACTCTTCGGCGCCCTCGCGTGACCGCGCGGCGTGGTCCCGGCCGAGCCGCCGCCCCAGATAGGCCCAGCCCGCGGAGAGCGGGACCGCCAACAGCACGACCGGGGCGAGGCCTGGCGCGAGGGCCCCGAGGAGCATGCTCGTACCGGCCCCCACCGCGTCGCCCGTGCGGTAGACGAAGGTGTCGATGGCGGCCTTGGCCTTGTACTTCTCCTCGCGTTCGAGAACCGAGAAGAGGACCTCACGCGTGGGCTTCGTGATCGCGTAGCGCGCCGCGCGCCGCAGGGACTGCATCAGCACGACGACGCCGAACGCCGGCAGGGCCCAGATCCCCAGGAACGAGACGCCCGCGATGACGGGCAGGATTGCCAGCGTGCCCCCGAGGCCCAGCGACGCCACGAGGCGGCGGGTCACGAAGACCTGCACGAAGAGGGTCAGCCCCTGCGTCACGATGTCGATGATCGCGAAGGCCTGGGTGCGCTCGGCCCGCGTCTCGAACGCGGCCTTCACGATGTCGGCCTGCACGAAGTAGAGCAGCGTGCCCGTGAAGGTGTAGCACAGCAGGTAGAGACAGATGCGCAGCAGGTAGGGCGACGCCATGACCTCCCGCAGGCCCGCCCACGCGCTGCCGCCGATCAGCGGCGGCCGCACGGCCGCCTCCAACCCGAGGGCGCTGGCGTGGGTCTCGAAGAGGCGGCGCAGACGATGCACGCACTGCACGCCGATCTCCAGCAACACGATCGCCCCGAGCAGGAGCCACGGCACGGCCGCCTCCGCCCCCGCCTCGCCATCCAGGTGCATGACGAGCTTGAGGCCGCCCCACGTCAGGAGCCCCCCCATGATCGAGCCCAGCGTCCCGCCGACGGCGATCCACGGGTAGAGCCGCTTGGCGCGCTCACTCCCGAAGTGGTCCGCCATGAAGCTCCAGAAGACGGAGACGACCCACAGGTTGAACACGCTCGACCACACGAAGAACGCCCGCCCGAGCAGCAGGTCGGCCGAGCCATCCCCGAGCGTCAATGCGAGGAAGAACGCGAACAGCGTCACCGCAAAGAAGCGGTAGACGAGCGGCACGAAGCGCCGCCGGGGCAGGACCGCCACGACCCGGCCGTAGAGCGGCTGGAGCAGCAACATCACCCCCCAGGTGACGAGGAAGAGCCACTTGAGGTCGCGCACGTCGCCGGCGATGCCCATCTGCTCGCGCACGGGGCGCAGCAGGGACCAGGATGCGAGTACGAAGAAGAAGTACGCGCCCGCCCACAGGACGATGCGCAGCTCGCCCGGTCGCAGCGCGATGCGCGCCCGCGTCTCCTTGGAGAAGAGCCCACTCACTTGCCTTCGGGCTTGGCGGGCGGCGCGAGCGTGTGGGCGTGCCACGCCTTCAGGACCTCGGCCTCACGCTCGGGCGTCATGGCCCAGCGCCACGGGCGCGCGCCTTCCACCCCGTCGGCGACGGCCTTCTCGGCCGCAGCCTTCTGCTTCAACTCCCAGGCGAGCGCATCGCGGATCGTGTCGCAGATCGGTCGGAAGGCGAGGCCGGCGGCAATGGCCTTGCGGACGTTCACCCAGGCCAGGGCCTCGGCGGGAATCCAGTTCGGCAGTTCGCGCCAGGGACGCACCTTCTGCTTCTCGAGGAAGTCCTCCGCGACCCACGTGAAGCTCACGTCCGTGCGAATCGCCGCCTTGCAGCCGTGCAGGAACTCCGCAAAGGAGAGATGGCTGTCGAACCCGTTCGCGTTGAACGCGCCGGCCGCCTTCGTCTCGCCCAGGTGCACGCAGAAGCGCCCGAGATCCTTCACGTCGATGAACTGGCAATGCCCCTCGGGGTTTCCCGGCGCGATCACCTCGCCGCCGCGGTGGACGCGCAGCGGCCACTCGCCGAAGCGCCGCGTGGCATCACGGTCCCCCACGATGAGGCCGGGCCGCACGTGGGCGACGCGGCCGGGCATGTGCTTCTCGCAAGCCTGCTCGCACAGGGCCTTGAAGGCGCCGTAGTCGAAGCCCTTGTACTCCTCGCGCGGCTTGAGATCGCCGAGGGACGTCTCCTCGGTGATCTCCTCGGCGCTCTTGCTGAAGCTCGGGTAGACGCTGATGCTCGAGACGAACACGTAGTGCCCGACCTGCTTGGCCAGCTGCTTGCTCGACGCCTCGACGAACTCCGGCCAGTACCCCGATGTGTCGATCGCAACGTCCCAGGTGCGCCCCTCGAGGGAGGCCAGGTCCACCGGCGCGGCCGGACGACCGCGGCGTGCATCCGCGTGGGCGCCGCGGTTGCCCTTGAGCGTCTCGAGGTGTGCGTACATCTCCGGGTTGGAGCGGCCCCGGTTGAAGAGGGTCACCTCGTGGCCGCGGGCCAGCGCGTGGTCGACGATCGCCGGCCCCAGGAAGCGCGTGCCGCCCAGCACGAGGATCTTCAGCCGCTTCGGGGCCTTGCCCCCCGAGTCGGCCTCCGCCGCGGGCTTGGCATCGCCCTCGTCCGCCCGCGCGCTGCGGACCAGGCTTCCCGCCGCGAGCAGGGCTCCCGCCCCCAGCAGCGTGCGACGTGTCGTGGCCGGATCCATGGGCTTCCCTCCTCGGGCGAGCGAGTCTACGCTGGGCTCCCCCGGAGGGACTCCCATGCGAACCGTCACGACGCTCCTGCCCATCCTGCTCGCCACCGCCCTGCTGGGCGCCACGGCACTTCTCGGCGCCTGCGGCGGAGAGGATCAGAAGG
>JARGNS010000471.1 GCA_029213105.1 Planctomycetota bacterium | reverse complement strand
CCCACCGCACGGGGCACGCCGCCAACCTCGCCCTGGTGAAGGCGCTGCACGAGCAGGCCGCCGGGCGGGCGCGTCCCGAGGAGCACAGCGAGGATGACACGCCGCGGACCGGCCTGACCCACGCCCAGATCCGGCGCATCCTCCCGCACCGCTACCCGTTCCTGCTCGTGGACCGCGTGATCGAGCTCGAGGGCTTCCGCCGGGCGGTCGGCATCAAGAACGTGACGATCAACGAGCCCTTCTTCGAGGGCCACTACCCCGACGAGCCGATCATGCCGGGGGTTCTCATCCTGGAGGCCATGGCGCAGCTCGGCGGGCTTCTCCTGCTTCGCAAGCTGGAGCTCAGCGGCAAGGTGCCGGTGCTGCTCAGCATCGACAAGGTGAAGTTCCGGCGCGCCGTCGTCCCCGGGGACCAGATCCGCCTCGAGGCCTTCACGTTGCGTCTGTCCGGTGGTCGCGGCCGCGTCCGCTGCCGTGCGACCGTGGACGGGCAGGTCGTGTCGGAGTGCCGCCTCAACTTCGCCCTCACGGAGCCGCCGAGCGCATGAGTCGCATCCATCCCACTGCTGTAATCGACGCATCCGCCCAGCTGGCGGATGACGTGGAGGTCGGGGCCCACTGCGTCATCGACGGCCCCGTCGTGCTCGGTGCCGGCAACCGGCTCCTGCCGAACGTGACGATCATGGGCGCGACCACGATCGGCTCCGGCAACGTCTTCTATCCCGGCAGCGTGATCGGAGCGGCGCCCCAGGATCTCAAGCACCAGGGTGAAGTCACGCGTCTCGAGATCGGCGACGACAACCACTTCCGCGAGCACGTCACCGTGCATCCGGGCACCGTGACGGGCGGCGGACTGACCACGCTCGGCTCCGGCAACCTCCTGATGGTGGGTTCGCACGTGGCCCACGACTGCCGCGTGGGCTCGGGGATCGTCTTGGCCAACCACGTCCTGCTCGCGGGGCACGTCATCGTCCATGACCGCGCCATCCTCAACGGGGCCTCGGCGCTGCATCACTTCACGACCGTGGGGCGCTTCGCCTACGTCGGCGGGCTCACCCGCATCACGCAGGACGTCCACCCCTTCACGATCATCGAGGGGCACCCGGCCCGCGTGCGGGCATGCAACACCGTCGGCCTTCGACGCGCCGGCGTGGAGGCCGACGACATCGCGATCGTGAAGGCCGCGGTGCGCTCGATCCTCGTCTCGGATCGGCTCTCGGCGAGCGAGGCCATGGAGGCGGTGGAGGCCGAGCATCCGGGACACGCCCTGGTGGGGGAGCTGCTCGACTCCATCCGTGCGGCGAACGAGGGCCGGCAAGGCCGGGCCGCGGAGGGCCGTCGCGGTGTCCATGGAAGTTGAGGCCCCGCAGGGGGTGATGCCGCTGCAGGCCGCCGTCGTGGGGGTCGGGGCATTCGGTCGTCATCACGCACGGATCTACCGGGAGATGGCGCTGCAGGGCGTTCAGCTCGTGGGACTCGTCGATGTCGACATGGGCGGCGAGGGCCCGCGGGCCGTGGCTGCCGCGCTCGACGTCCCCCTGGTGGCCTCGATCGAGGAACTGCCCGTGCCTCCGGACGTCGTGTCGATTGCGGTGCCCACGGGCCAGCATCGCTACGTGGCCGAGCCGCTGCTCGAGCGTGGCGTGCACTGCCTCATCGAGAAACCGATCGGGGGCACGGCGCGTGACGCCGAGGCCCTGGTCGCGGCCGCCACGCGCGGCGGGGCGTTCCTGCAGGTCGGGATGGTCGAGCGCTTCAATCCGGTCACCGAGGCTGCGCGGGAACTGGCCTTGCGCCCGCGCTACATCGAGGTGCACCGCCTGACGCCGCACAGTGGCCGGGCCTCCGACGTCGGCGTCGTGCTCGACCTCATGATCCACGACCTCGACCTCGTCAACCACCTGGTGGGGGAGGAGGCCGTGGGCGTCGAGGCGACGGGCGTGACCGTGGTCGGGCCGCACGAGGATGTGGCCAACGCGCGCATCACGTACCCGTCGGGCTGTGTCGCCAGCGTGACGGCGAGTCGGGTGGCCGATCGCCGGGTGCGGCGCCTGCGGATGTTCGGGCCCGAGGGCTGCGTCAGCCTCGACTACGACCGCCGCGAAGCGCACGTCGTGCGGTCCACGGACGGGGTCCTCGAGACCGAGCGGCTGCCCGTGCGCGAGCGTGAGCCCCTGCGGGCCGAGCTCGACGCGCTGGTCCGGACCGTGCGCGGGGACGGCTGTCCCCACGCCAGCGGGGCCGAGGGCGTGCGCGCCGTGGCCCTCGCCGAGCGGGTCCTGGGCGGGATCCATTCCGGCAGCGCGCGCAACTGACGCCCACGTCAGGGCTTACGCGCTCCTGCCCGCCTTGACCGCCAGAGGGGGTCCCTTACACTCCGGGGCTTGCCCCTGGAATCGGCGCTCAAAGCGCACAGACGCGGGGCAAGCGGAACGGGACCGCGTCGGGACCGACCCAAGAAGGAACACGATGAGCCAGATCACCCTCGACAAGCTGTTGGAAAACGGCGTTCACTTCGGCCACCGCGCAAGTCGCTGGAACCCGAAGATGAAGCGCTACATCCACGGCAAGCGCAACTCCATCCACATCATCAACCTCGAGGAGACCGTTCGCGGTCTGGTGCGTGCGACGCACTACCTCGAGAAGCTTGTCGCCGACGGCGGCAAGGTCCTCTGGGTGGGCACGAAGCGCTCGGCGAAGGAAGCCGTTCGCACGGTCGCTCGTCGGACGAAGCACCCCTTCGTCACCGAGCGCTGGCTCGGGGGCACGCTCACGAACTTCCGCACGATCCGCAGCCGCCTCGGGCGCCTGACGGAGATCGAGGACATGGAGGCGAGCGGCATCCTGGCCGCCTTCAAGAAGAAGGAGCAGGCGCGCATCCGCAACGAGCGCAAGAAGCTCCTCAAGAACCTCGAAGGCATTCGCCACCTCGACAAGCTGCCCGCCTGCCTCGTGGTCGTCGACCCGAAGAGCGAGCACATCGCCGTGGCCGAAGCCAACAAGATGCGCATCCCCGTGATCGCCATCCTCGACACGGACTGCGATCCGGATGTCGTCGACGTCGCCATCCCCGGCAACGACGACGCCATGCGCTCGGTCAACACGCTCCTCGACCTCCTCGCCGTGGGCGTCGAGGAAGGCGCGAAGGTCT
>JARGNS010000470.1:2738-3162 GCA_029213105.1 Planctomycetota bacterium | reverse complement strand
CCCACCCGGCACCAGAACCTGCCCGGACCCTTGTAGCGGACGCCGCGGTTCGGGTAGGGCACCTCGCTCGTCATGTCGGTGCGACGCACGCTGGCATGGCCGTCCTCGAGACGCGCCACGAGCCTCACGAGCAGGGCCAGATGCTCCTCGTCGGTCTCGACGTCCTTCGCCTCCTTGAGAAAGGCCTTGCGGACCTTCTTCCAGTCGATGCCCTTGGACTTGATCAGCACGGCGCACTCGCGGGCGATGGCGTCGCACGCGGCCTCGACGTCGACCACGTAGACCCGATCGGCCGCGGCAGCCTCCTGGGGCCGCGCACCGTGCAGCAGCACCATCGGGAGCAGCAGGAGTGCGGCGAAGAGGTGAAGATGCGAGCGCATGCGGTTCCACGACCGGGCGGTACGGCCACCTTACGTCATGTCGA
>JARGNS010000470.1:0-2645 GCA_029213105.1 Planctomycetota bacterium | reverse complement strand
ACACGCCATGGGCAAACGACTGGGCGTAGGCATCGTGGGGGCAGGCTTCGTGGGCCGCTTCCACATCCGTAGCTGGCTGGCCGTGCGCCACGCCGACATCCGTGGCGTCTGCAGCCGCACCCTGGATACCGCGCAGTCGGCCGCCGACCTGGCGAACGAGCTTGGCGTGGGCGAGGCCAGGGCCTTCGACAGCGTCACGGCCATGGTGCAGGATCCCACCATCGACGCCGTCTGGATCTGCGCCCCCAACCATGTGCGCCTGCAGGTCATGGAGGAGATCGCCGCCGCCGGCAAGGGCCAGCTGATCGGCGTCGCGTGCGAGAAGCCCCTGGGACGCACGGTGCCCGAGGCGCGCCGCATGCTCGAGCTGGTGCAGGAGATGGGTGTCCTGCATGGCTACCTGGAGAACCAGTTGTTCATGCCGCCCGTGACGCGCGGCAAGGACATCCTCTGGCGCCGCGGCGCCGCGACCGCCGGCCGCCCCTACCTCGCCCGCTCCGCGGAGGAACACAGCGGCCCGCACGCCCCGTGGTTCTGGCGCGGCACCGACCAGGGCGGCGGCGTCCTGAACGACATGATGTGCCACAGCCTGGAGGCCGCACGCTTCCTGCTGCAAGACCCCGACAAGCCGCGCGCGAGCATGACGCCGAGAACCGTCAGCTGCGACATCGCGACCCTCAAGTGGGCACGCGACGCGTACATCAAGAAGCTCAAGGACGAGATGGGCGTGGACTACAGCGCCGAGCCGAGCGAGGACTTCGCGCGCGCCACCGTCACGTGGGAAGACGAGGAGGGCCACCCGCTGATCACGGAGGCCACGACGTCGTGGGCCTACGTCGGTCCGGGCCTGCGACTCTCGCTCGAGGTCATGGGCCCCGAGTACTCGCTGCAGGGCAACTCGCTCAACAACCACCTGCAGGCATTCTTCAGTCGCGACGTCGCAGGCGAGTCGGGCGAAGACCTCATCGAGAAGCAGAGCGCCGAGCAGGGCCTCATGCCGGTCGTGACCGAGGAAGAGTCCGAGTACGGCTACACCGGCGAGAACCGGCACATGGTCGACTGCTTCCTGCGCGGCGAGATGCCGTGCGAGACCTTCGAGGATGGTCTCGAGGTGACGCGCCTGCTCATGGCCTGCTACATGGCCGCGGAGCGCGGCGAGCGGCTGCAGTACCCGCCGGCCGGCCTCGACGAGTACGTCCCCGAGCCCGCGCGCGGCGCCTGGGATCCCAAGAACGCGCTGAAGGGCAAGTAGATCGCATGACCGACACCCCGCCGCCCCTGGACCCGAAGCTCAACGCGCGCCTGAGCGTGATGATGTTCCTGCAGTACGGGATCTGGGGCGCATGGCTGCCGCTCTTCTTCCCCTTCCTGACCGAGCACCGCGGCTTCACGCCGGCGCAGGCTGGCAACCTGTTCGCGATCGCGGCCATCGGCGCCCTGGTCGCGCCGTTCATCGCCGGCCAGATCGCCGACCGTTGGTTCAACACGGAGAAGTTCCTCGGCGTATCGCATCTCCTCGGCGCGTTCCTGGTCTGGCAATTGGCCACGGTCACGGCGTACGAGGACTTCGTGCTCTACGGCCTGCTCTACTCGCTGCTCTACGCCCCCACCCTGCCGCTCACCAACTCCCTCGCCTTCCACCACCTGCCCGACCGCGATCGGGACTTCAGCAGGGTGCGCGTCTGGGGCACGGTGGGCTGGATCGCCGTCGGCATCGGCGTGGGCCAGTGGCTGCTGCACACCCACACGCCCGCCGAGGGCTCCGAGGCCGCGATCCGTACGGCCCAGGTCACCGGCATGGCCGACGCCTTCAAGGTCAGCGCGCTGCTTGGCGTGATCATGGGCGTCTACTGCTTCCTGCTGCCCAAGACCCCGCCCCAGCCCGGCAAGGAGAAGTTCGCGCCCTTCGAGGCCCTGCGCGAGATCGTGCGGGACTGGCGCCACAACCCGCTGTTCTGGCTCTTCCTGATCGCGTTCCCCGTCAGCTGCATCCACCAGTTCTACTTCGTCCACACGGCCGGCTACCTCGGCACGCTGGAGACGGACGCGGGGGACACGATCAACAAGATCTTCGGCGTCGGCGGCGGCGGGCTCATGACCATCGGCCAGATGGCGGAGATCCTGGTGCTGGCCGTCATGCCGTGGATCGCCAAGGGGCTCTCCCGCAAGGCGCTGCTGACCACCGGCGTGGCGGCCTACGTCGCACGCTTCGGCATCTTCGCCCTCTTCCCGGAGGCGTGGGCCGTCATCCCGGCCCTGGCGCTCCACGGCCTGTGCTTCGGGTGCTTCTTCTTCGTGGCCTTCCTCATCGTGGACGAGGAGACGACCCATGATGTGCGAGCCAGCGCCCAGGGGCTCTTCAACCTCATCGTGGTCGGCCTCGGCGTGATCGTCGGCAACTGGTTCGCGGGCCAGGTCGCCCAGGCGGCCCAGCACACGGAGGTGGTCGACGGGGTCGAGACCACGGTGATGGACTACGAGGCCCTGTTTGGGATCCCGGCCCTGGTGGCCGTCGGCTGCTTCGTGCTCCTGATGGTCCTCTATCCGAAGAAGCGCGCACCGGCGCCGTAGGCACTTTTGCCGCCGGTTTGCGGGGCGTCTCCGCCATCCGTCCGTATGGTCGGGGGGTTGGAGGTGTCGGCATG
>JARGNS010000469.1:1433-3171 GCA_029213105.1 Planctomycetota bacterium | reverse complement strand
ATCGCGGGCGCGCGGCGTCCATCATCGTCAAGACCAAGCGCATCATCTCGACGGGCTACGTCGGCGCGCCGGCCGGGCTTCCCACGTGTGACGAGGTGGGCCATCTCATCAAGGTTGCCTACGACGAGCGCGGCGGAAAGAAGAAGCACTGCGTCCGCACGACGCACGCCGAGGCCAACGCCATCGCCCAGGCCGCCAAGCACGGCACGGCCATCGATGGCGCCACCATCTACATCCGCATGACACCCTGCTTGGACTGCACCAAGCTGCTCATCAATGCCGGCATCACGCGCATCGTGTGCCGCAAGCGCTATCACGCCGACCACGACAGCATCGAGATGCTGGAGCAGGCGGGCATCGACCTCATGGTCATGAGCCAGGAGCAACTGACCTACGACCACATGAGCTGAGCGCCCGCCGGGCGGATCCTAGAGCGGCAGTACGTAGCCCAGGCCCCAGGTCACGGCATTCAGCCCCACGCCGAGCCCGAGGGCCCAGGCCCAGCGCAAGCCGGTGACGCGCCGGTAGAGGATCGACTCGAGGGCCATCACGAGGCCCTCGCCGAAGGGCACGCTCAGCCCGAAGCTCACACCCAGGTGCAGCAGGGGGTGGCTCAGCAGGTTCATGAGTGGCACGTCGATGGCCAGCCGTGCGCGCTGGTCGCGTCGCAGCAGGCAGGCGAGGCCCGTCTCCACGACGATCGTGATGACCAGCGCCAGGCCGTAGCGCACCCAGGGATCCATCAAGCGGATTCCGGCAGGGGTGCCAGGGCGGCGAGCAGCACGGGCACCTCGATCCAGGCGTGGACGAGGGCGAAGAGTCCGTAGAACGAGCGCGCGTCGCGGAAGGACCAGGCGTAGACGGCGAAGCCGACGCCCGCGACGAGGCAGAGCAGGGGTACCCACACGCGCCGGGCGGGCCAGCGGACGTAGACGCGGCGTTCGTCGACCTGCTCGGGCTCGAGGCGCGGCAGCAGGCCGATGACCACCGCGTAGTGCATGCACTGCAGGTATGCCGCCGCGGCGAAGAGCCAGGTCGCATCGAAGCGTCCGTGCCACGTGGCGGGGAGGAAGACGCCGAGGTGCTCGTCCAACGTGCCGGAGCCGAGGGGGCCGGCGGGCGAGCTGATCCACCCGACGGACTCGGCCAGCGCGTTCGTGACGCCGCCGGCGATCAGCCAGGGGACGGCGACGAACAGGATCACGGCACCGCCCAGCCAGATGCGCCGGCCGCGGCCCTCGAAGCGCTCGACCAGGAAGCCGATGGGCGTGAAGTTGTGCAGGACGGCCAGCAGGACCAGCGTCGAGACCGGCGCGACCCAGGCGCCGTAGGCCAGCAGGGCGACGACCGTCCCCGCCAGCAGGCGGCGTGGCCACGCCGCGGCGCGCAGGGCGAGCATGGCGCCGAGGCCCAGGGCGCAGACGAGGGCGAGCTCGATGCCGGCGGCGTGGGGCCAGGGCGTGTTCGAGGTCATGCGCACGACGCGCAGCAGCACGATCAGTCCGATGATGCCGAGCCACGCGGCGGTCAGTCCGAAGGGCAGTCGCGGGGAGAAGCGCCGGTCCACGTAGCGCAGCTCGCTCAGGACATGCACGAGTCCGAAGGCCGCCAGCGTGAACGCATAGGTGGCCAGCGGAGCCACGGTGGCCGCCGCGGCCGAGACTGCCGCCACGGCGACGAGGAAGAGCCAGGCCTTGGGCGAGAGTCCCGCGCTCACGCGGCGGAGGTGGCCTGGAGG
>JARGNS010000469.1:0-1423 GCA_029213105.1 Planctomycetota bacterium | reverse complement strand
GTCCCAGCGCGGCGAGCAGGCCGTACAGGAGCGAGCGCGTCTGCTTGTGCTGGACCACGTCCATGCGACTGAGCTCCTCTCCGCCGGCCGAGAACTGGCGCGAGGAGGTCACCCGCGTGAGCAGTCGCCCGTCTTCGAGGCCCTCGATGCGGACATGCCTCTCGATGCGCTGCACGGGATGCTCCTCGGGCAACGCCACCCGGCCCGCTTGGACGTCGGGTGCGTAGGCGAACCATGCGGGCGGATTCGCCTTCAGGCGCTCCAGCCCCACGACGCGGCGCGGCGGGTAGCCGCCGGTCGACTCGGTCTCCTTCAGGCGCTCGTGAAACGTGGCCAGGCCGTCGCCGCGCACGGCCACGATCCCGAACGGGCCCCAGCGTCGTGCGGGGGTCATCTCGCCGTCGTGGATCGGTCGCACTTGCGTGCCGCCGGCCGCTATGGTGAAGAGGTGCCACCAGCCGTCCGCATCCGGCTCTCGCGGCGGAATGACCAGCCCGTAGCCCACGGCCAGCTCCGTTCGGACGACCTCGGGGTTGGCCGCCTGGATCTCCTCCCAGCGTGCTTCGCTTCCGAGCGTCGCCTTGGCGATGCCCTCCGGCGTATCTCCGGCGGCCACGTGATGCACGCGCACCGCGCGGTCGCGCAGCGCGCCGAAGTCCAGCACGAGCTGGGTGGATTGGGTGAACTCGGGCTCGACGAAGACGTCCGCGCTGGCGGGCGCGGCCGCGAGGCCGAGGCCGAGAGCCGCGAGGAGGGCCGCGGTGACGGTCGTTCGCACGCGGCGTCGGCTGCGCCGGACCAGGAGGATGACCAAGCCCAGCAGCCCGCCGCCTGCGAGCAGCAGGAGGATCAGGTTCATGCGGTCGGCCGCGGCGATCTGCTCCGCGGTCAGTAGCTTGCCGTCCTTGCCGAACGACCTGGTGGCCACGACCTCCGTGCCGATCACCCCCTTGGCGATCGACGTGATCCGCATGCGCTTCTCGACGCGGTACACCGGGCTGGCGGTCTTCACGCTGCCCCGGCCGGCGTCCACGGTGTTCGTGCGCGCGAACCAGGCCGGCGGGCTCTTCTCGAGCTCGCGCAGGTACTTGTAGCTTCCGGCCCCAGGCTCGGCGTAGCGCGTGCGGAACGCCGCGTCGTGATCATGGCGCACGGCGATGAGGGTCGTGCCGTAGTGCAGGACAGGTACTTCCTGACCACTGCCGAAGGGGGTGAGTCGCATGCTGGGCGAGGGGACGGAGTAGATGTGCCACCAATGCTTGGCAGACGCACTCTCCGTCTGCGCGGCAGCCCGCGGCATCCGGGCGGGCGGATACAGGATCCGCTGGCCGGGCTTGAGGGCCTTGGGGTCGAAGCCCTTGCGAAGCTCGGTTGCGGCGGCCTCGAGCCCGGCCGGACCGGCGAGCGCGGGGAGCGAGGCGGC
>JARGNS010000468.1 GCA_029213105.1 Planctomycetota bacterium | reverse complement strand
GTCGTGGGCCTGGGGCCGCAGGGTCATCGGGCGGATGCCCGGGCGCTCGTCGTCCTCACCCCAGCGCTGGTTGATGGACGGCGTCTCGCTGGAGGTCGCCCAGGTGTCCATCACGTCCGTTTCCGGACGCCAGGCGGTGCCGCCGCACTGGGGGCACGGATCGCTGATCTCGTGGTGGCTGTGGTCGAGCACCGGCAGCCAGGCCTCGGGCGCGGTGAACACATGCTCGCAGCCTTCGCAGAACCAGACCGGGAAGGGCACGCCGAAGAACCGCTGGCGCGAGATGCACCAGTCCCAGTCGAGCCCGTCCACCCAGTTGCGGTAGCGCTTGCCCATGTGCTCGGGGAACCAGCGGATCTGCTCGCCGAGCTCGATCAGCTTGGCCTTCTTGTCGAGCACCTTGACGAACCACTGGCGCGTGGGCAGGAACTCGATCTCGCGCCCGGTGCGCTCGAACACGTTCACCACGTTCTCGATGTCCTCCTGCTTCAGCAGGAGGCCCGCCTCCTCGAGGCGCTCGAGGATCTTGCGGCGCGCCTGGTTGGCGTAGAGCCCCGCCTCGGGGCCGGCCAGGGCGGTCATCGTGCCGTCGCGGCCGATGGCCTGGCGCAGATCGAGGCCGTGCTTCTGGTACCACTCCACGTCGGGCTTGTCGCCGAACGTGCAGCACATCACGACGCCGGTGCCCTTCTCGGGATCCACCTTGTCGTCGGCGAGGATCTCGACCACGAGGTCCTGCAGCGGCACGCGGGCCTTCTGGCCGAGCAACTCGCCGGCGCGGGGATGGTCCGGGTGGATGAAGATCGCCACGCAGGCCGGCAGCAACTCGGGCCGCGTCGTGGCGATCTCGATGTGGCCGCCGTCCACGAGGTCGAACCGCAGATGGTTCATCTTCGTGCGCTTGTCCTTCGACTCGAGCTCGGCCTGCGCCACGGCGGTCTGCGTCTCCGTGTCCCACAGGGTCGGGCTCGTGTGGAGGTAGACCTCGCCCTTGGCGTGGGCGTCGAGGAACCCGCGCTGCGAGATCCGGATCGAGCGTTCGTCGATCGTGCTGTAGCGCAGGGACCAGTCGGCCGAGAAGCCCAGGTCGCGCCAGAGCTTCTCGAACTCGTCCTTGTAGCCGGCGCTCGTCTTGCGGCAGAGCGCGACGAACTCCTCGCGCGGCATCTCGCGCCCGAGCACGCCGTGCTCGCGCTCGGTGAGGCGCTCGGTCGGGAGGCCGTTGTCATCGAAGCCGAAGGGGTAGAACACGTTCTTGCCGGACATGCGCTGGTAGCGCGCGATGCACTCGGCCTGCGTGTACGAGACGACGTGGCCGATGTGCAGCGACCCCGACACCGTCGGCGGCGGCGTATCGATGGAGTAGACCGGCGCCGTGCTGGCCGGGTCGTAGGCATGGACTCCCTCGGCCTCCCACAGCGCCTGGGCCGCGGGGTCGAGGGTCTTCGGGTCGTACTTGCCTTCGAGCATGATTCATCTCCGAACCGGGCATGGTAGGGCCACGGCGCGTCGTGGGACGAGGGGGTGGTGCAGGCGGGGTCAGGATGCGGGGTCGGCGGGCGCCGCCCCGCGTCGAACACCGACCGCCTTCTCCACATCGCCGCCCGCCGCCTCGAGCTCGGCCAGCTTGCCTCGCGCGAGCAGCCGGGCTCGGATGTCGTCCAGGCGGAGCCCCGTTTCGAGCCGCTCGCGGTAGGACTCGACGGTGTCCTCGGGCTCGTACTCGCAGCCGAGCATGTCGCCGATCTGCTTCATCAGGTCCGGGTCGTCGTCCAGCCGGTAGCCCTGGCGGACCATGTAGTAGCCGAGGATCTCGAGGAAGATCCGGCGCGCGAAGTACGAGCAGATCCAGTGCATCACGAACGTGATCAGCAGCATCAGCACGATGCCGACCGCAAGGTAGGTGCTGATCTCCCCGAGCGCTTCCTGCGGGTCGTTCGAACCGCTGGCCTTCTGGGCCTCGCGGATGAGCACGTAGATGTGCAGCCCGACGCCGACGAGGATGAAGACGAAGGCCACGATCCGCTCGAGGCGCTGGACGAAGAAGTTCCGGAAGCGCTTGACCTTGTCCGTCGGCAGGCCCAGAAGCTCGCGCATCTGGCCCTTCTCACGGCGCCGCGCCACCGACTTGGCGAGGAAGAACGCCCCGACGAGGATGGCGAGCCAGGCGATGATCTGCCGCTCGAAGTAGTCCATGCCGCCGAGGCTAGACCCGGCAGGAGCCTGCGGCAAGGCGGGGCTGCCTACCGCCCGCCCCCCCGGAGTACCCTGACCCGCCATGGAGGCGACCCCCCCCGAGGCCGTACGACTGGAGCTGAGGCGCCTCGCCTCCGGCTACGCCCGCGCCGTGGGCGGCGCCCGTGCCGGGCGCTGGCATCTCGTGCTGCTGCTGGGCGCCTGCGCGCTGGCCTTCCTGCACCGGACCGTGCGCCCGCTCCCGTGGCTGGATGCGGTCCAGGACTCGTGGCCCCTGCTGCTCGGGATCGCCGCCGGCCTCTACGCCGTCGGCCCCCTGTTGCGCTTCGGCTTCGCGCTGGCCACACGCCCCGGGGTCACGCGGCTCGCCCGCGACCTCGACGATCGCTACGGCTGGCACGACCAGACCGACACGGCCCTGCATGCCGCGGCCGACCAGGGCGGCCTCGGCGCGCTGCTCGCCGTGCAGGCCGGCGGCCGTCTGCGCGAGGTCGACGCGAGTGCCCTGGCTCGTGCCGGACGGCCCCTCGGGCGCATCCGCTTGATCCTGGCCCTGCTCTTCGTGGCCCTGCTCGTGCTTCCCGGCGTGGGCGGCAGCTTCGGGGCCCGGTCCCATGCCGGCGGACTTCTGGTTCCAGGCCTTCGTCGAGAACCCCATCCCCGTCGAGCCCCTGCCGGACGCGGGGAAGGCTGCCGAGGTGCCCGCCGTGGACGCGGCGGCTCGCAAGGCCGCGCCGCGGAGTGGCAAGTGATGCGCCGGCTGCCGCGCCTCGCCGTCGCCCTCCTGGCCGCGGGCCTCGTGGGCCTCGGGGCAGCGCGGGTCCACGGGGAGGAAGAGCCGGCCAAGGCCGACGGCATCGCGTGGTTCTCCTCGCTCGCCGAAGCCCGCGCCGTGGCCGCGAAGACCGGGCGGCCCCTCTTCGTGGCCATGCACGTGCGCCCGCGCGTGGCCTCGCCCGCGGCGAAGTCGCAGCGCCGCAGCACGTCGTCGATCATGC
>JARGNS010000467.1 GCA_029213105.1 Planctomycetota bacterium | reverse complement strand
CGCATAGCAGCGAGATCAGGAACCAGATGAGCCCGGAGCGGTTCTTGCCCTGCGCGAGGCCCGCGTTCACCAGGGCGAGTGTGCCCCAGCCTGCGTACCAGGATGTGTTCAGTGTGACCGACTCGACGCCAGCAAGAATGGACATGGGAGTTCTCCTGGGCGACTCGCGTCAGCCGTTCTCGTACAAGGTGTCGGGCCCCGCCACACGGGGGCCGACGCAGACCAGAGTATGCGCTCGCCGGGGCTAGATGCCCCCGCCGGCCCTGTGCATGCTCGAGCGACTCGGGCCGTCGTTGAAGCGGAGCAAGTGCGGCGCGGCGCCCAGCACCGCCGCGCGCTGCTCCTTCGTCATGGTGCGTCCGACCGCGGCCTCGGCCTCGATCTGGAGTCGCAGGAACTCCGCATGCATCGCGGCTTCCGTCTCGGCATCCGGCGCCTTGGCGCCATCGACCTGCCCGTAGCGCTGCAGGACCTGCTCGGCGGCTTGCACGAGGCCCGACGCCAGCGGCGCGATCGACTGCGCCTGGGCTTCGCTCAGCCCGAACGACCTCGTCCACAAGGTCAGGACCCGACTCTCGGTGCTCTGGCCCTGTTCGTCCGGCGCCAGGCCGATGCTGTCGCTCGAGCGCTCCCCCCTCAGGAGCTCCTGGGAGAACTCGAAGATCTTCGCCAAGCGCTCCCGCTTCTCCGCGGGCATGTCGCGACCGAGATGCTCGCCGAGGCCGGCCACGATGCGCTCGCGTGCGGCGTAGAACTCGGCGGGAAGCGAGTTGGCTTCATCCAGCCCCTTCATCTCGCCCTTCAACAGGTCCAGCGCGTGGTCCTGCAGCGCCGTGCGCTCCTTCTCGCTCAAGCCGCCCGCAGCGCCGAAGACCGCATCCACGAACTCCGGCAAGAGGGCCTCGTCGAAGAAGGGCGTGGGCGAGACCAGGCGGGCCTTGCGACCCACGTCCTGGACCGCCTGCAGCAACGCCAGCAGCTTCGTGCGCTGCTCGGGCGTCAGGTCGTCCCAGTCCGAGCCCCGGAGTTCCGAGAGGCTATCGAAGGAAGCCGCGTACATGCTGGCGAACTCCCGCCAGTCCACGCCCGACTCGCTGGCCCCCGCGGACTTCATCGTCTTCGCAACGCTCGAGTCCCCCGCACCCGTGACGGCTCCGCGGGACGTGCCCCCCTGGGCGCTGGCCCCCTCGGCGGCACCGGCCAGACGCGGACCACGGTCTTCAAGCGCAGCCAGCCGATCGGCCAGACGACGGTTCTCCGACTCGAGGCGCACCAGCTCTGCGCTTTCGAGCGACGCGCCCTGCGACGCGTCGTCCGGGATCATGCGCGCGGCGACGTAACCGCCTCCGGAAGAGAGAGCCAGCAGGACTCCGACGGTGATGAGTAGCTTCTTGGTCACGACGATGCCTCCAACGACGAAGCCCGCACTGGCGGCGCTTGCGGCGGCGGCCTTGGCCGCCAGGGTGTAGAGGGAGTTCGTGAGGTGCGCCGGAACGGGGGCCGAGGGCGTTGCCGTCATCACGTCGCCGGCGACCGGCGCGAGACCGGCGTAGCCGGCCTGTGTGAGGTTCGACTTGAGACGCCCCAGGGCGTTGGCAATCCGGGACTGGATCGTCGTACGCGGCACATCCAACACTTCGGCCATCTCGGTCTTGTTGAGACCGCCGTAGTAGTGCAGCGTCAGCAGCAACCGCTCGTCCGCAGGCAAGCCCTCGAGCTGCCCTTGCACGACGGTTTCGCGCTCCTTGCGATCCACCGGATCCTCCTTCGCCACGGCTGCGGCACGCTGCTCGTAGACCTCGGTCTTGGCCGCACGTGTCTTCTCCGCCCGAAGGCGATTCAAGACGACGTTGTGCGCCACGCGGCAGATCCAGGGCTTGAAGGCCCGTGCCGGATCGTAGGCCTCCGGCCGCGTGAGAACGCGGCGAAAGACCTCTTGCGTGGCGTCGTCGGCGTCGGCCGGCTTTCCAAGCATGCGTAGACAGACGTTGTAGACGACACCCTGCCAGTCCTGGATCAGGCGCTGCATATGGCTCTCGTCAGGCGACTTCACGATTTGACTCCCGACGCACGGTCGTTCGCACCTCACCCCCCATACACCCCTGCCCCGCGCCGTGACGAGATTCTCTTCGTTTTCTTCCGAGAATCGACATGGCCGCCACTCCGCGGCCAGGAATGAGGCTCTGAGCGATCCACAAGGATCTGCACCCTGGCCTCCGGCGGCAGGCAGCGGACGCGCGCGTGGCTGGCACCCTCCATGACCAGGCGCGCCAGACGGTGCAGGCCGTCCAGCACGACGAAGCGCCCGCCATGGGGATAGAGGTCCAGCGGCCAGGCCAGGTCGGCCTCACGCACGCGGCGGGCATGCTGCGGATGAGCCCCGGGGTCGGCGAGTACGTCCCGCGGCCGGAGGTCGAACAGGGGCTCGGGCGGACGGCTCGACCAGAGCGGCTCGTCCAGGAGCCAGGTCAGGCTCGCCACCTCGATCTCGGTCGCGGGCACGGCCAGCGCCCACACACGCCGGTTGTCCCAGTCGAAGTCCGGCCAGACGTCGCGCAGATGGGCAGGTGTAAGGGAGGCGGGCATGGCCTCACGATACGGGAGGCTCCGCCTCACCACGGGAGCGGGCCCTAGAACAGGTACCCGAGCAGATCGACCGGTGCGGCCGGATCCCACGGCCGCGCGCCCAACGCCTTGACCATGAAGCACTCCCCCTGGGGCTGCTCGAGGATCCCAAGCGAGCGGTGCTCGTCGATCCCGAGCCAACGAACCGTGTTGGGGACGTACCCGTATCCGTGGCGGCGGTAGAGCGAGGGCTCGTCGGCAAAGAGCACGAGGTAGTCGATGCCGTACGTGCGACCGAGTGCCTCGACGTGTCGCAGCAGTTGCGAGGCCACGCCCCGCCCGCGCCACGCGCCGGCGACACAGAGATCGATGACCCCGAAGATGCGGACCGGGTCGTCCCCCATCCGGATGACGCGATCCTCCATGCCCAGCTGGGCGACGATCGCGTCGCCGCTGTGCACAAGGAACCGCGCCTTGGGCACCTGCTTGTAGTAGGTGCGATCCTCGAAGCTCCCCTCGAAGGAGGCCGCAAGCAGCCGCCGCAGGGACTCGCGATCCGCCGGGGAAAGCGCGTAGTCCTCCTGATGGCTGTAGCGCAGCGGCTGGGTATCCATACCGCGGCTACGGCTTGG
>JARGNS010000466.1 GCA_029213105.1 Planctomycetota bacterium | reverse complement strand
CATCGGGTTCAGCGACGTCATCGGCTCCTGGAAGATCATGCTGATGTCGGAGCCGCGGATCTTGCACATCTCGCTGTTGGGCAGCCCGACGAGATCGCGGCCGAGGAACGCGATGCGCCCGGCATGGATGCGCGCGCCTTCCTTGGGCAGGAGTCCCATCGTGGAGAGCGCGGTCACGGACTTGCCCGAACCGGACTCCCCCACGACGCCGAGCGTCTCACCGGGGCGGATCGAGAACGACACGCCATCCACGGCGCGCGTGACGCGGCCCTCGACGTGGAAGTACGTCTTCAGGCCATCGATATCGAGGAGGAGGTCGGACATGCCTGCGCTACTCCTTGCGGGTCTTGGGATCGAGCGCATCGCGCAAGCCGTCGCCCATGAAGTTCAGGCTGAACAGCGTCAGCGCGAGGAAGATGCTCGGGAAGAGCAGCCGCCACCAATACGACTCGACCGGGTTCACGACGCTCAGCCCCTCGGACACGAGCAGCCCCCAGGTCAGGCCGGCGCCCAGGCCGAGGAAGCTCAGGAACGATTCGAGCAGGATCACCGCCGGCACCGTCAGCGTGGAGTAGATGATCACGACGCTGAGGATGTTCGGCAGGATGTGGCGCACGATGATGCGCATGTCGCTGGCGCCCAGGACGCGCGCCGCCTCGACGAACTCCTGCCCACGCAGGGTCAACACCTGACCGCGCACGATGCGCGCGGTGGTGAGCCACTGCACGATGCCGAGCGCGAAGAAGATCGGCAAGGGCCCCACGTCGCTGTCCGGCGGGAACATGAGCATGATCAGGATGACCAGGAACATGTACGGGATGCCGTAGAGGAAGTCGACGGCGCGCATCATGACTTCGTCGAGCTTGCCGCCGTAGTAGCCGGAGATGGCGCCGTAGAAGACGCCGATCACCACGGACGTGATCGTCGCGACGAAGCCGATGAGCAGGGACATCTGCCCGCCCACGAGCACGCGCACGAGGTAGCTGCGGCCGAGCTCGTCGGTCCCGAACCAATGCAGCAGGGACGGCGGGCGGTTGGCCATGGACGGATCCGTGGTTTCCGCGTCCAGGCCGAAGAGGCCCAAGATCAGCGGCCCCACGAAGCACAGCAGGATCACCAGGATCAGCATGATGCTGCCGGCCACGGCGAAGCGGTTCTTCTTCAGGCGCTTCCAGGCATCGCTCCAGAGGCTGTTGCCCTGGACCATGGTGGCCGCGGAGGGTGTGGTGGTGTCGCTCACATCTCCTCCCGAACGCGCGGGTCGATCCACGCATAGGCGAAGTCGACCGCCAGATTGAAGAGCGTGATGATCGTGAAGTAGATGATCGCGGTCCCCAGGACGACGGAGTAGTCGCGCGCCAGCGCGCTCTTCACGAACCACTGCCCCATCCCGGGCACGGCGAAGAGCGTCTCGACCACGAACGAGCCGGTGAAGATGCCGGCAGCGGCCGGCCCGAGGAACGACACGACCGGCAGCACGGCGCCCTTGAGCGCGTGCTTCAGCACGACCGCCGGCTCGCTGAGCCCCTTGGCCCGCGCCGTACGGATGTAGTCCTGCTGCATGACCTCGATCGTGCCGTTGCGCGAGAGGCGTGCGATGTACGCCGCGTACGGCAGCGCGAGCGTGATGGACGGCAGGATCAGATGCCCGTAGGAGCCCCAGCCGGCCACCGGGAGCCACTTGAGCCAGTACGAGAAGATGATCAGCAGGATCGCGCCGATCACGAAGTTCGGCAGGCTGATCCCGATCATGGCAAGGCCCATGCTCGAGTAGTCAGCCGCCGAGTTTGGTTTGAGCCCGGCGCGTACCCCCAGCAACAACCCGAGGAACGTCGCGAACACGAGCGCCAGCAATCCCAAGCTCATGCTGACGGGCAAGGCTGGCAGCAGGAGCTGCTCCACCGTTCGCCCCTGCACCTTCACCGAGAGGCCCATCGTGCCCTCGAGCAGCAGGCCCTTCATGTAGGTGTTGAAGAAGGCCAGGGGGGTCTTCTCGACCTTGAACTTCTTGGCCTGGGCCTCGAGCGCCTGCTGCGTGGTCTGCTTCTCCGCGGCGAACGGGCTGCCGGGCGCCTTGTACATGAGGATGGTCGTGACGAACACGAGCATCACCATGGACGGCACCATGAAGCCGATACGCCGGTGCACCCGCAGCGGCAGGAACCTCCAGGCCAAGCCCGCGATACCCACGGCGAGAACCACCCCCACGAGCGGACCGGCAACCGTCTGCAGGAACGCGAAGAGGAACACGGCCAGCAACACGCTGCTCACGGCGCGCAGGAGCGGGGGCGGGTACCAGAGCATGGAGGCGACGAAGATGCCGCCCACGAGCAGGACGCCGGCCTCGGCCCAGCCGGCCCACGAGCCGATGCCGATCAGCAGCAGTGCTGCCAGGGCGCCGACGATGACGAGTGCACCGCGCATGGTCAGCGAGCTCCCTTGTCGATCGAGATGCCGCGCAGGGGATGGATGTCCTGCGGGTTCTGGTACCAGCCCTGGACGTAGGGCTTCACCAGGCTGCTCACCACGTAGAAGTAGATCGGCATCACCGGGAACTCGTCCTGGAAGAGGATGGCCTCCGCCTCACGCAGGAGCTGGAGCCTCAGGGCGGCACCGGCCGCGGCCTTGGCCTCGGGATCGGTGGCACCCTGCACGGCAGCGACCATGCTGCGCAGCGCCTCCTGTTCCTTGAGGCGTGGGATCAGCTTGTCGGCGTCGGGCACGAACGAGTCCGCATCGGCCGCGTAGCCGATGAGGCTGTCGTACAGCGCGCTCGACCATCCGGTCTGGTTGTTGCCGCCGTTGGTGATCCACATGTCGAGGAACGTGTTGGGGTCCAGGTAGTCGCCGATCCAGCCGGCGCGGGCGACGTCGTACTCCAGCGCGAGCGTGCTCGCCTGGTACATCTGCCACTCCTGGTTCTTGGCCTCGATATCCAGCCCCAGTTCGCGCTTGAGCTGCGCGGCGACCTCCTCCGCGACCGTCTTGTGGGCCTCGTTGGTGTTGTAGAGCAGGGTCAGCTTCTTGATGCCCTTGCCGTCCGGATACCCGGCCTCGGCGAGGAGCTTGCGAGCGGCGTCGGGATCGTGGGTGATGCCGCTCTCGGGCGGCTCGTAGGGCGTCAGGCCGGGCGGCGTGAGCCGGAAGGCCGGCGTCTCGCCCTTCTTGGTGATGTAGTCGACGATGGTCTGGCGGTCGAGCGCCATGGCCACGGCCTTGCGCACAC
>JARGNS010000465.1 GCA_029213105.1 Planctomycetota bacterium | reverse complement strand
CCCTCGCGGTCGCTCAGCACCCTGGAGGGCTGCGTGACCACTTCCATGCCGAGGGCATGGCGCAGGGCCAGGCGTTCGTCATCGGTGACGTCGACCTTCAGCTTGGCGACGCGCTTGAACAGTGCGTTCAACTCGGCGTCCGTCTCGATGAGCTCGTCGTACTTCACGCACGTCTTGCACCACGTGGCCCAGAAGTCCACGACGACCGGCTTACCCTCGGCGTTGGCCTGCTTCACGAGCTGGGTGAGATGGGCCGGGTCCTTGACCTTGGTCCACTCGCCGGTGACGCGGGCTGCGATGAAGGAGATCACGACCGTGGCGATCACCCACGTGGCCGCGACCTGCAGGCCCCGCTTGCGCGCCGGCCCGGGCTGCTCGCCCTCCTTGGTCGTGAGGTGCCAGTAGATGCCGTACGCGGCGAGCGCCGAGACGCCCAGACCCACGACCCAGAGCATCGGCTCGCCGATGAGCTGGTTGCCGTACAGGTAGTAGAGCGCGGTGCCGAAGAGCAGCACGCCGAAGCCGTAGCGGATCCAGACCATCCACGGGCCCGGACGCATGAGGAAGTTGAGCGCTCCGGCGGCGTAGAACACGGCACCCATGCCGAGACCCAGCATGAAGAACATGATGAAGCCAAGCGGCAAGCTGCCGGTCTTCGCCGTCACGATCAGCATGCCGGCCACGGCCGGAGCCGTGCACGGGCTGGCGATGATCGCACCCAGCACACCGAACATGAATGCACCGATGAGCGAGCCGGAGCGCTTCTGCGCGCCCCCCTGCAGCTTCATGAGCCAGGCCGGCGGCTGGAGCTCGTAGACGCCGATCATGCTGAAGGCCAGCAGGATGAACAGGATGGCGATGCCCCACTGCACGCCGGGCATCGAGAACAGGGCGCTGACGCTGCCGCCTGCGGCCGCGGCCACGGTGCCCAGGGTCGCGAACGCCATGCTCAGCCCCAGCACGTAGAGCAGGAGCAGCACGGAGAGGCGCTTCTTGGGGATGTCGGCGTTGCCGCCCGTGATGACGCTGACCGTGATCGGGATGATCGGCAGCACGCACGGGGTGAAGGCCAGGCCAAGGCCGAACAGGAAGATGAGGCCCAGGCCGAGGGCCGGGTTGTCCTCCATGACCCGCTGCACGATGCTCGAGTCGTCCTCGGAGCCGACGTCGCCGCCGAGCTGGTCCCCCTCGACCACCTCGAAGAGCACGTCGCCCGTGAGGACCGGGCCGGCCTCGGTGGGTGCCGGCGCGGCCTTCGCCCCAGGCCAGACGATCTTGAGCTCCGCGTGCTGCGGGCTCTTGCACATGGAGGCGTCACAGGCCTGGAACGACGCGTTGACCTGCAGCACCTTCACGTCGTCGGCCTTGGTGACCTTGATCTTCTGCGTGTAGGCCAGCTCGAACTCGTGCTCCGCCGTGATCTCGAAGTCGGCCCACTCGATGCCCTTGCCTTCGACGGGCTCGATGGTGATCGGCTTGCCGACCGGGACGCCGGGACCGTACATGTGATGCAGGAACGCCGGCGTGAAGATGACATGCACCTCACTCGCCTCGGGCATCCAGCGGATCTCGACGGTACCGCCGACCATGTCGTCCCCGACGGGCGGGCTCTCGGTCGGCTCGGCGGCAAGCTTGGGGTCGACGGCGGCGCCGCCCTTGGCCGGGTCGAGCATGCTGCCGCTGCCGCCGCCCAGGACGAGTGCGGCTTCCTGCCCCTTGATGCGGCCGTAGCAGGCAACGCCCTGGAGGCAGCCCTGGTAGTCGAAGACGGCGCCGAGCTTCGTGCCCTGGGCGAGGTCCTTGCCCAGCGTGACGGGGACGCGGATCTCGAAGGGCTCGGTCCACGCCTGGTGGACCTCGTCGAAGTCCTTCACGTCCTTGGCGGGCGTGCGCGTGGACTTTTCGACGTGGTAGGTCACGCCGTCGCCCTCGAGCGGCTTGAACTCGACGCCCTTCTTGCCCTCGGCGTAGATGAAGTGCGCCCCCGGAAGCTTCAGGGCCTCCTGGTCGAGCGGGGCGAACCGGAAGACGAGCGTGGCCTCGGAGCCGGGTCCCGCATCGGCCGGCTCGAGCGCGACCTCGACGTCGACCTTGCCGCTGGCCTTGTCGCCGGCCTGGGCAGGCGCGGCCAGGGCGAAGGACGCCACGACCAGGGCGGCGAGGAAGAGGGCGAGGGCCGGCTTGCGGCCGGTCCGCAGGCGCGGCGCATGGGGGGAGCTGATCATGAGGCCTCCGGTGCCCGCAGCCTTGCAGCTGGGGGCGCCCGATTCTACGAGGGGGTGGGCCCGTCGTCGGGTCCGGCATGGGGACACTGTGCAGAAGCCAGTTGTTTCAGGCCTGGGCTAGGTCCCCCAGGGTTTCGGCGCCTACAATCCTGCCGTGATCGTCGGCCGCAGCTTCGAGTTCCAGTCCGCCCACCACCTCCCCCGCCACCCGGGGAAGTGCCGGAACCTGCATGGGCACACCTACCGCCTCGAGGTCCTCTGCGAGGGTCCCGTCGATCCCGAGAGCGGCATGGTGATCGACTTTGCGGACGTGAAGGCCGCGGTCCAGGGCCGGATCCTCGATCCCCTCGACCACACCCTGCTCAACGACCTCATCGACTACCCCACGGCCGAGAACATCGCCGCCTGGATCTGGGATCACCTGGCCGACAGCGGCCTCCCCCTGGCCGAGATCCGCCTGTGGGAGACCCCCACCTGCTACGTGATCCATCGCGGGGAGCAGCCCGGTGCGGCGGGACCGTAGGCGCGAGCGCATCCTGGACGCCGGCGCGGAGCTTCTCGCCGAGCGCGGTCTCTACGGCCTGACCATGCGCGACGTGGCCGAGCGGGCCGGAACCTCCGGCCCGAATCTCTACCGCTACGTGCAGGGCAAGGAGGAGTTGATCTTCCTCGTGCAGCAGCGCGTCCTGGAGGGCGCCATCCGCTCGGCCGAAGCCGCCCTGGTGATCCGCGGCTCGAAGGAGCAGCTGCGCTCGCTCGTCACGGACCACATCCGGCGCGTGCTGGCGTTCCCGCCGGAGGGTCGTCTGCTGCAGGCCTCGAGCGACGAGTTGCCCGATCACCTGCGTCGACGCATCGAGGTCCTGCGCGAGCAGTACCTCGAGTTGGTGCGCGCGATCATCGCGGGCGTCGCACGCGAGAAGGGCACCAAGCGCGCCACCGCCGACCGGCGTGCGCAGTTGCTGCTCGGCATGGCCGACCGGGTGGCCTTGGACGGGACGCGCCAGGATCCGATCCCA
>JARGNS010000464.1 GCA_029213105.1 Planctomycetota bacterium | reverse complement strand
AACTGGGGGTAGTAGACGATGCGCGCGTAGTCGACGGAGCCGTAGCGGACCGGAAGGCGAAACGTGAACGGCATTCGGGGACGAACCTCTCGACGGGAGCGCGCGAAGACGGCAGCATACCGGGCCGCCCGCCTCGCGACTGCACCCCCGGAGCTCCATGGCCGACGATCCCCGCTCTCTCGCCGAGGCCCACTGGAACGCCCTGCGCAAGGGAGGTCGGATCGAGGCTCGTCGGCTGCTGGGCCTGCTGCGTACGGCGGGCGGCGGCGACGAGGCCCCCCTCGAGGCCCGCCAGGCCCTGGCAGGGGCCCTGGCGCGCGCCCACTGGGATGCCGGGCGCAGCGCGGACGCCGAGGGCGCCCGCGACCTGCTCGACGAGCTGCGCGGGCACTGCCGCCGTCCGGGCGCCGACGAGGCCCAGCGCTTCGAGCTCTCCAAGGCCCTGGGCACGGCCCACTGGGATGCCGTGCGCTACGGCGACGCCCGCCGCGCGGGCCGCATCCTGGGAGAGCTGCGGGATCTGGCCAAGCGCGGCGAGGCGACCGAGGGCCAGCGCCTGGCCCTGGCCGAGGCCCTGGCCCACGAGATCCGCCATCACGCCGGGCCCCAGGGCGACCGCGAACGTGCCGCCAGCCTGCTGCGGGATCTGCGCACGCTGGCGGACCGCCCGCACGCCCCCGAGGAGCAGCGCGATGCCCTCGCGCGTGCGCTGCTGGATCTGCATCGCGAAGAGGCGCGCCGGCCGGAGGGCGAGCGCGGCGGCGAAGATCGCCTGGCCGCGCTGCGGGCGCTGGCCGAGCGGCCGGAGGCCACGGCCTCCCAGCACCTGGCCTGCATCGAGGCGCTGCAGGACGCGCCCTGGCAGACGGGGCTCTTCGGCCACCGCCGGCGGCAGGAGGCGCTCCTCACCGCCGTGAAGCACGCCGAGCGGGCCTCGCTCGATGACCGCCGCGCCGGTGCCCTGCTGGGGGACGCCCTGGTGCGCATGCACGGCAAGGTCCGGCGCGCCAAGGACGATGCCTTCGCCGACCAGCTGCTCGACCGTCTGCGTGTCCTGACCGTGCGCTCGGACGCCACCATCGAGCAGTGGCTGACCCTGGCCGGCGGCGTCTGCGATGGCCTCTGGATCGCCGAGACCTTTGCCAACCGGGAGTTCGCCGAGGAACTCGAGGAGATCCTGCACCTCGTCACGGGACCGGTCGAGGCCACGGTGCGCCAGCGCATGACGCTGGCGGGCCTGCTCGTGGGGGCGCACCACCGCGCCGTGCGCCACGAGGACGGCCGCGTCTCCAAGGCCCTCCTGACGCTGCTGCACGCGTGGGCCGTGCGTGAGGGCGCCACCACCGAGGAGGGGGAGGTGCTGGGCCACGGCCTGCGTCTGGCCCACGAGCACGCCTGCGCGGGAGGCGAGACCGCCCTGGCGGCCAAGATCGAGGCGGCCCTGGCCGCCCTGCCCTCTCCGCCGGCCCGCGCGGGGGCCACGGCGCTCCAAGACCTGGCCGCCGGATCCTGACCCCTCGCGCTGCGCGCGCGATGGCGCTAGATTCCTGCTCCGGAACGGAGGTGCGATCATGAGTGGGAGTCCCTACTGGAACCCCAAGACGGAGACCCTGCCGAAGGACCAGCTGCGAGCCCTGCAGGGCCACCGGCTGAAGAAGGCCGTCGAGCGTGCGTACCACACCAGCGCGTTCCACAAGGCCCTCTTCGACGACGCGGGCGTCGGCCCGGACGACATCCAGTCCGTCGACGACATCGTGCGGCTTCCGTTCACCACGCGCGATGCGTGGATGGACAACCAGGCGGCCAACGCCCCGTTTGGCGAGATGTGTGCCGTCACGCCCGATGAGGCCATCCGCTACCACACGACCTCGGGCACCTCGGGGCGCACGCCGCTGCGCGTCCTCGATACGCGCACCGACTGGAAGTGGGTCTCGGAGATGTGGTGCTACGGCTTCCACGGCTTCGGCGTGCGGCCCGGCGATCGCGTCTTCTTCGCGTTCAGCTACGGCACGTTCATCGGCTTCTGGGGGGCCCATTACGGCACCGAGAAGATGGGCTGCCTCGTGTTGCCGTCCGGCAACATGAACACGCCCAACCGCGTCGAGCTCATCCGCGAGCTCGAGGCCACCGTCGTGTGCGCCACGCCGACCTACGCCCTGCGCCTCGGGCAGGAAGCCGAGAACCTCGGCATCGACCTGCCGAACAGCTCGGTGAAGCGCTTGATCCTCTCCGGCGAGCCCGCCGGATCGATCCCGGCCAGCAAGAAGATGGTCGAGGAGCAGTGGGGGGCGAAGGCCGCCGACACCGCGGGCATGACCGAGATCGGCACGATCATGATGTTCGAGTGCGAGCAGCAGCCCGGCGGCACGCACATCATCGAGGACCACTTCATCGAGGAGGTGATCAACCCCGAGACCGGCGAGCCCGTGGACTACGGCGAGCAGGGCGAGCGTGTCGTCACCTCGTTCGGCCGCAGTGCGATCCCCTTGGTTCGCTACCGCTCGCGCGATCTCGTCATGAAGGTCCCGCATACAGGCTGCAGCTGCGGGCGCACGTTCGACATCTACGACGGGGGCATCCGCGGACGTGTCGACGACATGCTGCTGGTGCGAGGCACCAACGTGTACCCGCGCGCCATCGAGGCGATCGTGCGCGAGTACCCGGCTGTCGACGAGTTCCAGATCTACCTCTGGACGAAGGACGGCATCCGCGACGAGATCGCCGTGCGCTGCGAGGTCCGCCCGGGCTTCGGCGATCAATGGAGCGGGATCGCCAAGCAGCTGCAGAGCGATCTCTCCCACAACACCGAGGGCCTGGGCATCCACGTGCAGCAGGCCGAGGCAGGCTCGCTGCCGCGCTTCGAGCTGAAGGCCAAGCGCGTCCTGGACGAGCGTCACGTGAAGGGGGCAAGCCATGCCTGATGCAACCGACATCCTGGGCAACCCGCTCACCGAGGCGGAGCAGAAACTGCTCGCTGCCTACCGCACCCTCGAGAGCCTGAGCGGCGAGGAGCTCGCGCCGACCGCGAAGGCCGGCGTCGCCGAGGCGACGGCGTGCCTCTGGCAGGTGATCAACAATCTCGGCCTGACGGACGACCGTCCGGCCTGTTGATGCCTCGGGGGCTCCAAGCGGTGGGCGTCGCGCCCGTGGTCGTGGGAGCGCACCGGACCGACGACCTGCGCGTGGCGGACTCCTCGTTCGCCGTGCTGCCTTGCGGGCTGCACCGCCTCATCCGGCCGAAGCCCGTCGGCTTCAAGGACCACCTCACGCGGTAGTG
>JARGNS010000463.1 GCA_029213105.1 Planctomycetota bacterium | reverse complement strand
CTTCGGCAGTCTCGACGAAGGCTCCCTGGACGATGCCGTCGCGACGCTGCTCGACCTCGGCCGCGGGGGGCGCCTGGTGGGCGTGATCTCGCACGTGGCGGGGCTGCGCGAGCGTATCGACTGTCGCCTCGAGGTCACCGGAGGCCCCCAGGGCAGCGCGGCCCGGTTCCTGGTGCCGTAGTCGTCGACGGGCGTCGTCCAAGCGGTACGGCCCGCGCCTTCGAACCCGCCCTTTGCAACCCCGTTGCACAAGGCTCGCGCAGCCCCGGATAGGATCCGTTCCCAGGGGGTGGGCGGCACGCGCGGTGCCGTCGGTCCCGGCGGAGGAGAAGTGCATGGCCCGTCCCCGACGGTTGGTCCCCTGGGGGCCTTCTCTCCTGGCCGTGGGCGGCCTGCTGGTCCTGCTGGCGGCGGGCGTGCCGCCGGCCCACGCCAAGGAGAAGCTTGTCGCGGCCAACACGGGCCAGATGCAGCGCACCGATGGCCGCGGCTTCAATTGGGACCCGACCACCGAAGGTGTGATCCGTGACGGCACAAGCGACTGCTTCGACGATGCGGTACGCCTCAAGGTCAACGGGGGCGAGTTCCGCCCGACCAAGCCGGCCCAGCAGACGAAGGACGGCCTCGAGTTCGTCTTCCATGGGGCCGTCGGCCAGATCGAGGTGACGCGCCGACTTCGCATCCAGAGTGCGTCGGGCGCGATCCGTTGCATCGAGGTGTTCGAGAACAAGAGCAAGCGCGCCGTGCGCGTGCAAGCCGAGATCTGGAGCATGCTCGGCTCGAACGCCGGCAGCTCGATGACGAACACCGGTCGCGTCCTGACCAACGGTCCCCTGCAGAAGGGCGAGACTTCCGTCTTCGCCATCCAGACGCCCGGTGGCCGTCCCTCCGTCATCTTCCAGCTACGCGGCACACGCTCGAAGATGACCCCCATCCTGAGCGTGCAGAACAACCGCACGTTCACGGTGACCTGGAGCATCAACCTCCCTGCTGGTCGCTCGACGGCGATCATGCACAGTGTCGCGCAGCGTCGCTTCGCCGCCCCGCCGGCGCCCAAGCAGATGGAAGCCGAGATCAAGCCGATGCTCGACAGCAAGTGGCTGCGCGAGCTCCCCACCAGCGTGCGCGGCAGCATCAGCAACCACAACACCTCCGGTGGTGGTGCCGAGGCGCTCACGCAAGCGACCCCCGCCCACCAGGAAGTGCTCGGTCTGGCGAAGGCCTATGACCTGGAGCGTGGCAAGGAAGCGACGGTCTACATCGACCGCGAGAAGCCGCTCCAGGGTTCGGCCCAGGGCGCCACCCTCGAGGTCACGACACGCATGGGTGCCGTGAGTGTCCCCTTCGACGATGTCGCCGTCATCCGTGGCGGCGCCGGCGTCGGACGCAGCATGCGACTCTTCCTGCGCGACGGGGAGATTCTCGCCGGCGACATCCGGGCACCCGAACTCATCTTCAAGACGACGTCAGGGCTCGACATCCCCTTGGATCCCGGCGGCATCGACGCACTCTTCCTCCCGGCCGCCAAGGCCGACGGCGTCGTGACCAAGGGCACCGAGGCCTTTCTCACGCAACTCGACGGCACGAAGCTCGCCCTCGAGCAGTCGACCGACGTCCAACTCGACGCCGTCAGCCCCTGGGGTGATCTGGCGATCCCCCTGGAGGACGTCATCCGCATCCGCTACGCACGCGAGCCCCTGCCTGGCTTGTGGATCCTCCTGCGGGATGGGTCGCGCTTTCCGCTCGCGGTACGGGGTGCTTCGTGGAGCCTCGAGAGCCGGCGCTTCGGCACCGTCAAGGTCGCCCCCGGCTCGATCGCCGCCTGGTCACGCCATGGGGTGGCCGCCGCGGTCACCAAGACCGAGGATGACGAAGTCGTCCCCGCGGCCACCCACGCGCAGCTCGTGGGTTCCTGCTTCCTCGCCGGCGCCCTCGCCGACGAAACGTTGACGATCGAGACCATCGCGGGAACGACGCGCCTCGAGGTCGACCAGATCCGCAGCGTGACGCGCAGCGACGACGCCGAGGGCAGCGTGCCGACGTTCGTGATCCAGATGCTCAGCGGCGAGTCCCTCGAAGGTCGCCTCAGTCGACCGCTCCTGCGCTTCCGGACGGCGCGCGGCGTGTGCCGTCTGCCGGTCCTGCACCTGTGGTCGTATCGCTGGGCGCCCCCCCTCGAGCCCGCGCCCCCCAAGGACGCGTCCTCCAAGGGTGATGCGCCCAAGGACGGGGCCTCCAAGGGTGCTGCGCCCAAGGACGATGCGGCCAAGGACGATCCGCCGAAGGATGATGCGGACAAGGCGGAGGCACCGAAGGGCGCTCCGCCGAAGGACGCCCCCAAGGGGCATGCCCCCAAGAAGGACAACCGATGATGGCGCACCGCCTCGCCTTGCTCCTCTGCGTCGCCGTGTTCGGTCTGTTCCTGCCGTCCGCCCCCGCCCACGCGAAGGACGAGCGCCTCATCCCGGCGAACTTCCGCAGCCAGCCCGACGCCAAGGGATTCAACTACACCCCGGATGTCCACGGCCGTGTGAACAGCAACTACGGCTGGCTCTACTCTGGCTTCAACCTCAACCGCAGCGGCCTCACGGTGCAGCAGCGCCTGATGACGCCGGATGGAAGCGAGTACGTCCTCAAGGGACGCGTCGGAAGCTTCAACGTCACCCGCCGCATGAAGATCGACCGCAAGGTCGGCGGTGTCCGCATGGTCGAGACGATCCACAACTCGTCCAACGCGGCGCAGGCCGCCCAGGTCCTGGTGCATGCCCAGCTCAACTACCGGTACCAGCGCGTCCTCACCAACGAGGGACGCGCCGCCACCGGGCAGTTGCAGAAGAAGGAGGTCGGCGTGGTCGGGCTCTTGCAGGGCGTCCAGGGTGCCGCGCTGTACCACCTCTGCAGCAGTTCGAGTCGCGTGAAGCCGACCGTGATCGTCCAGAACAACCAGTCCCTGCAGTTCCACTTCAACGTCCAGATTCCGGCGGGCAGCACGATCGCGATCATGCACGGCGGCGTGATCCTGCGGCAGACCCCCGGCAACTCGGCCAAGGCGTTGGGCTCCCTGTTCAAGCCCTACCGGAGCCGCAAGTACCAGCGTGATCTCCCCAAGGATGTCCGCACGGCCTTGATCAACGTGCGCGGCGGCGGCAGCGGCGGCGACGCCACGGTGCCCACGATTGAGCAGGAACTCGAGGTCGCCCCCGGCAGCCTGGACCAGCTCGCCTTCACGGCCGAGACGCTGCTGCAACAGGTGCGCCGCGTGGGCCAGGACTCCGCCGGTCTCCTGGTGATCGATCGCCGT
>JARGNS010000462.1 GCA_029213105.1 Planctomycetota bacterium | reverse complement strand
CCCCCGTGACCACGGGCGGCGACGAAGGTCCGATGACGCCCGAGAAGGCGATGGAGCGGGCCCGCAAGATGATGGAGGAGGCCCGGCGCCCCAAGGACGTCTGGAAGGCCACCGTCGGGCGCCTGCGCTTGACGGCCGAGTCGAAGAAGAACCTCCCCAAGTTCAAGAAGAAGTTCAAGGAGGTCAAGTCGAAGGACAAGCCTCCGGTGATGGGCAAGCTCTGGCAGTTCGAGGTGGCCATCCCCTCCGCCTGGCAGGGACAGAAGGACATCCCCCTGCACGTCACGCTCATGCAGTACACGCGCGACAAGGTCTCGATCGTCCTCTACATGACGTGCGGCGCGAAGATGGGGAAGGACTACGCCAGTCGCTACAAGCAGATTGCCAAGTCGTTCAAGTGGTTCGACAAGAAGGCGAAGGACGTCGAGCGCATCGACGACCTCGATGGTGTGAACATCTCGGCCAAAAAGCGCTCCCAGATCGAGCGCGGCATGGTCAAGGGCTGGGACGTGGTCGTCAGCCCCAAGAAGAACTACATCATCATCTACAACACCAAGAACGGTAAGAACAAGCTGCTCGCGACCGTCATCGCCAAGCGCATCGAGGCGATCCGCGCGCAGGTCTACGAGAAGCAGTTCCCGCCAGCCAAGCCGATCAAGACCGTCTGCATCGTGCGTGTCTGCAAGGACCGCCAGGAGTACCACCAGTACGGCGGCCCCGGCGGCTCGGCGGGCTATTGGTCCTCCGGTGACGAAGAGCTCGTCTTCTACGATGCCAGCGCCAGCAAGAAGCCCGACGACAACACGTTGGCCGTGCTCTATCACGAGGCCTTCCACCAATACATCTACTACAGCGTCGGCAACGTCGCGCCGCACTCGTGGTTCAACGAGGGCCATGGCGACTACTACGCGGGCGCCAAGTACAAGGGCGGCAAGTTCAAGATCGAGCCGTTCGACTGGCGCGTCGGCACCGTCCGCGGCGCCATCGTCCAGGGGCCGCGCGCCTTCACGGAAGAGAAGGACAGCCAAGGCAACGTGCGCAAGAAGTGGGAGAACAAGGGCTACACGCCGCTCGAGGATCTCGTGCAGTTCTCCCAGCGGCAGTACTACTCCTACCCCGGCGTCAGCTACGCCCAGGGCTGGGCGCTGATCTACTTCCTGCGAGAGATCGTCCCCAAGAGCAAGAAGATGAAGGCCAAGTGGGGCCACATCCTCGACACGTACTTCGACACGCTCCAGGCCGAGGTCAACCGCGACGGCAAGCTCGAGCGCGGCGGCGAGGGCAAGAAGGACGACGACAAGGACGACGGCGACAAGGACGACGGCGACAACAAGCCCCGGCCGCCGGACGCCCCCGATGGGCCGCCCGCGACGCCGCCCACCGCGCCCGACACGCCGGCCCCCGATGGGGACGGCGAGGGCGAGGGCGACGAGGCAGGGCCGCCCCCGGAAGTCGCACGCGTGTTCTTCCGCGGTCGTGGTGGCCCGGCGGCCCTGAAGAAGGCGGTCGAGGCCGCCTTCAAGGGCGTCGACTGGGACGAGTTCGAGGCGGCCTGGATCCAGGCCACCAAGCGCGGCAAGTAGCCGTAGCACTCCGTTCGTCATGAAGGGCGGGCCGCCCGTCTTTTGCACGCCCTTGGCAGGACGTTCCGGGGGCGGGAGGGGATAATCCGCCCGTCGTGAAGCGCACCCCCTCCTCCCTCCCTGTCGGGCTGCTTGCCCTCGGTGCGCTCCTGCTGACCAGCATGTCCACCGTGCGTGCCGACGAAGCCCGGGTCCAACCGAAGCCCCTCCCCGCCGCCGTACACGCCGAGCAGCGCGCCGCCGCAGCGATCGGTCGTGATCTCCTGGCCGCCGAGGAGCGTGTCCGTCGACGGGCCGTGCAGCGCCTGCTGGCCCGCATCGATCGTGGCGGCGAGATGCGCCCGTTCCTCGAGGCCATGGGTCGTGCGGCCGGCGACTGGGCCAACCGCCGCGAGCGCCTCACCGAGGTCTGGATCGAGAAGGCCCTCCACGGGGATGCGCTCGAGCGCGAGGAGGCGTCGAAGCTCCTCCATGCGCTCGGCCCCAAGGCCGTCAGCCGCCTCATCCGCGAGCTACGCCACGCACGCGGCATGAGCCGCGATGCCCCCCTCGGCGAGACCACCCCGCCGGCCGCCCACGCGATCGAGATGTCCGACGAGGCGGAGCCCGCCGGCTCGATTGCAGAGGCCGCGCCCCAGGCCGCGCCCCAGGCCGCGCCCCTGCCGTGCTGCGAGCCGCGCATCTACGACGTGCTCGACCTCGGCAAGCGCGGCATGAATGCCGTGCAGCTGCGCAGCCTGCTGCAGAAGGTCCCCGACGCCATCGAGGTCAAGGACCTCGGCCGCGGGGTGTATGTCGTGACCGCGACCGAGCAGGGCCACATCGCCATGCAGCGCTGGCTCGACGAGCGGCGCGCGCGCCCGGCCCCGCGCAAGAGCGCAAAGGTCGACAAGGCCGACGCACGCCGCTGGCGCGTCACGCCGGCCGTCTACCGCGTCCCGCGCAGCGCGCTCGACATGTCGGGCGCCAGCTACGGCACGCAGGCAAAGGCCGGCGGCCTGCCGCGTGACCTGGATCCGAGCCGGACCGTGGTGCATGTCGGCACGGGGATGGATGCGGCCATCTGGATGCGCACCCTGCAGCGCGGACCGAAGGGCATCCGCGGCGAGCGCGCCACGGGCCCCGCCGCCGTGGCCGCGGGGAGCAACGGCACCTGGTTCTCCGGACGCGAGCGCACCTTCCGCAAGGGCTTCGTTCGCGCCGAGGACGGCACGTGGCGCATCGAGGTCGGCACCCTGCAGCTCGGCATCGATCTCGACGTCGCCCTGGTCCCGGAGGGTGACGAGGTCGTCGCCCACGTCGTGGCCGCGCGCACCGAGGTCTCCGAGCCCATGGCCGTCGACACGATCCCGGGCCCGAAGGGCAGCCCCTCTGTCGAGCTGGACCGCCCGGAGTGGAACCGGACGCGCACGCGCACGTCCTTCCGCGTTCCCGTCACCGGTGGCGCGGCGTTCCTCTCCCTGGGCGGCCTCGGCAGCAGCGAGAAGGAGCACATCCTGGTCGTGCTGCACCTCGAGCCGATGGACCCGGCGTCCGCGCGCTAGCACGAGCGCCGGCGACACGGCCGATACGCGAACGCGGCGTGCCGCAGCTAGCGGTCGCTGCCCTCGGGCACGTCAGGCAGCTTCACGGGGTCGAGCGTGAAGTCCACGCCCTGCGTCCCGGCCTCGACCCCCTTGCGGCGCACATGCTCGTTGCGCCAGTTCTGGGCCGCCGCGAC
>JARGNS010000461.1:1257-3314 GCA_029213105.1 Planctomycetota bacterium | reverse complement strand
CCGCAGCCGATCGAGCAGGTCTGGAAGCTGCTCGAAGACGGCGCGCGCGTTCTCGGAGCGATGCATCGCCAGGGCCTGCTGCACTACGACGTGACGCCGGGCAACCTGATGCTCGACGACACGGGAGCCCGGACGCGTTTCGTGCTGACGGACGGCGGCCTGGCGCACGTCGGCCCTGTCGCGGGCGTGGCCCGGGGTACTCCGCAGTTCATGGCACCGGAAGTCACCGAGCTCGGGACACACGACCATCGCTGCGACCTCTACAGCCTCGGCCTGGTGGCCTATCGCTTTGCCACCGGACGCGATCCCATTGAAGGCGGCGATGCCGGCGTCCTGCGGCGCCGGCGCGAGGAAGATGCACCGCGAGCGCGCACGATCCGCCCCGAGATCCCGCTCACGCTGGACGCCGTGCTCGCCGGCCTACTCTCACGCGACCCGGGCGCCCGCCCGCACGACGCGTTCGACCTCCTGGACAAGCTCAGCGACGCACGGGGCGAGTCCGTCGCCCGCTTCACGCACGACGAAGGCGTCGCGGCGGCGGAGGGTGGCGCCCTGGTCGGAGGCACGGAGGCCCTGGCCCGCGTCCGCGCCATCGTGGCCGTCCTCGAAGAGCGCCGCGCGGCCGGCACGGGTCGTCTGGCTGCCGCACGGGCGCCGAAGATCGCAGACCCGGTCCTGATCCTCCGTGGCCGTTCCTCGGCGGGCGCGACGCGCGTGGCTTCCGAGGCCCTGGACCTCGCACGCACGCAAGGCGTGCCGGCCCTGCTCATGTCGGGCCGCGAGACCAGCGGTGACCGTCGCGGACCGCTGCGGCACCTCGTCGACGGCATGGCCACACTGCAGCGCGCGCCGGACGAGCCGATCGAGGAGATCCGCCTGGATCTCGGTCGTCGCCGTGATCTCGGCCGCGAGGAGCGCAGCCACGCCATCACGCGCGCGGTGGAGCACTTCGTCCGTGGTGTCGAGACCACCGCCAAGCGGACGCCCTTCCTGCTGGTCGTGCAGGACTTCGGCGAGCTCCCGGAGCGCGCGCAGCAGGCCATCCGTGTCCTCTCCCGCCACCTCCTGGCCCTGCGGGAGAACGGCGGCAGCGCGTCGGCCCCGTCCGTCGTCCTGGTCGTCGACATCGGTGCGGCCGAGGCCGAGAGTCTCCTCATTCCCGATGCCCAGAGCCCCGAGCGGCCGCTGCTCGATACGCCTCCGCTCGGGCGTGACGACCTTCTGGCGTTCACGTCGGCCCGCTTCCCGGGCATCGCGCCCGACGACACGGACCTGGATCGCATCGCGGCGGTGTCGGAGGGTCTGCCGGGCACGCTGGCGGCCATGCTCGCGGAAGGCAGCCGCCGTGGTGACTTGCGCTACGAGGCGGGCCGCTGGAGCTGGAACGTCGACGCGCTTGACAGCTACGAGCTGCGTACCGGCCTGTCGCCCGTACTCGCGGAGGCCCTGGAGACGGCGGACGAGGATGTCCGCGCGCTCCTTGGCTACCTCAGCTTGGTTGAGGCTCCCCTCGAGGAGTCGGTCGTCCAGGAACTCTGGAGCCACTACAGCGACCGCCCGCTTCCGACAACGCCGTTGATCCGCACGTCCTCTCGTTCCGGCGCTCGGTACTTCAACGCCGCCACGAGAACGGGTGTGGCTATCAGCCTCGAGTCCAACGAGACCGAACGAGATCATGCGCAGAGGTTGTTGGCCGCCCTGGCCAGCGCGTCAGAACCAAGCTCCCTCCTCGACTACGCCAGGCTCTCGATCCTCACCGGCGCTGTTCGCCAGGGGGCTGACGCCCTGATTCGTGGCTGGGCCACACTCCATGCGGCACAGCGGACTCGGGCTCAAGAGCTGATCAGCAGTGCCCTCACTGCGGATGAGAGCCTCATCGCTGAGTCTGTAATGCGCAGCAGCCTGAGTAGCCTTCTTGAGTACGGTCCTCACGCAGCTGCCTCAGCGACCATGCTTGCCCGCGGGCTCAAGCCCACAGCTTCGGATACCGACGCTGGCCTTCGCATCGCCGCAGTACTAGCAGGAGCACGCCGCGAGAGGGAGGCCCTCTCTCCGTT
>JARGNS010000461.1:929-1228 GCA_029213105.1 Planctomycetota bacterium | reverse complement strand
GCAGAGCACCCCAGCACTGCCGCTTGAGACTCAAGCGGACCTCGAAGTTCGCTCAACGCAACTTCTCTTGAACCTCCACAAAAAGGCGGACGCCGAGCGCTCGCTGACGAACGCACGGGCGACTGTCCGCACGATGCGGGCCAAGGGAGTGAGGGCGTGGAGCACGCTTGCACAGTTCCTCATGGCCGACGCACAGCTCCGCTTCCTCGACGGCAACTCATGGCGCGCCCTACTTACCTTGCGGGCGGCCAAGAAGTGCGCGCGGAATGCCAAGTCGCCGACTCTCCTGGCTCGCGTGT
>JARGNS010000461.1:331-919 GCA_029213105.1 Planctomycetota bacterium | reverse complement strand
TCGAACAGCAACTCGGCCTGACCAACGAGGCTTCAAGGCGCTTTGAAAGGGCCCTAGCGCTGCGCCGCAGGCTCGGCGACCTAGATGGGATCCTGTCCACACTCACGAATCTCGGACGGCTTCACCAGCAGCAGGGTGCACTCGTGAAGAGCGCATCGCTCTTCCAGGAAGCCGCGGGGCGCGCCCTCCGGTATGCGCAGCCCGTCTTACTCGGTCGGTCCCTGCTGTTCCTCGGTCGTGTCTACGACCAGCAGATGAACACACGGCTCGCGGCAAGCACGCTTCAGCGTGCCGTCAGTGCGAGCCTTCGCGCGAGCGTTCCGACGGTTGCGACGCTCGCCGCTTGGGAGCTGGCTCCGGTTGCCGCCGCCCTTGGCGACGTCGACCTAGCGTGCCAGATGCTTGAGGTAAGCGCTCGCGCGGCGCGCTCGCAACTGACCGCATACGCACGCTCTACGCACCACTACGTGTCTGGGCTGGTGGCCCTGCATGTGGGAGACGACCGTCGCGCACGCGTGAGTTTCGAACGCGCCCTCCGACACCCGATGGGGCTCTACGAATGGCGTCGCCATGCGCTCTCACACCTTA
>JARGNS010000461.1:0-310 GCA_029213105.1 Planctomycetota bacterium | reverse complement strand
GCTCTACCCCGCCCGAGGCATGGCGAGCTCTCCCGATACGCCTACCGAACTTCGCTCTGGCTGGAGCGAACGAAGAGCCACCGAGACGGGCGAGGCTCGTACCCACTCCAGAAGTACCTCCCTCGGCCGAACGCCACGACTACGGCCACCGGTGAGGATCGGCGCCTCCTCGCGGAGGCTCTGATCCGGACCGCCCCCCACCTGAACCACGAACACGCTGAGTCAGCCTTGGTCGAGACTGAGAGGCAAGTTGCTCTCACGGGTGAGCGGTACCTCCATGGTCGCCTCTTGGCTACCCGCTCCGGACTCG
>JARGNS010000460.1 GCA_029213105.1 Planctomycetota bacterium | reverse complement strand
GATGGCATTGCCGAGCGACTTGCTCATCTTGGCGTGACCATCGGTGCCCTCGACGAGCGGGCTGATGAGCGAGACCTGCGGGGGCAGGCCCTTCTGCTCCATCAAGCGGCGGCCCACGGAGAGATTGAACGTCTGATCCGTACCGCCGAGCTCGACATCGGCCTCGACCATCACGGAGTCCCAGCCCTGCATCAGGCAGTACAGGAACTCGCGCACGGAGATGGGTTCCTGCTTCTTCCAGCGCTTCTCGAAGGCGTCGCGCTCCATCATCTGCTGCACGGTCATGCGGTTCGTCAGGTCCAGGACCTCGAGGAACGTCATGTCCTTGAACCACTCGCTGTTGCGGCGGATCTCGACCTTGTCCATGTCGAGGATGAGCGCCATCTGGTCCATCCACGTGGCAAGGTGCGCTTCCACATCCTCCGGCGTGAGCATGGGCCGCGTCTTGTCCTTGCCCGACGGATCGCCCACCGTGGCCGTGTAGTCCCCCAGGATCAGGACGGCCGTGTGGCCCATGTCCTGGAGCTTGCGCAGGTTCCAGAGCGGGATGCCGTTGCCCACGTGCACGGTGGGCGAGGTCGGATCGATCCCGAACTTGCAGCGCAGCGGCCGTCCGCTCTGGAGCTTCTCCAGCAACTCCCGCTCGGGCAGGATCGCCTCGACCGTCCGGGCAATCGGCGCGAGGTGGGTGCGGAGTTCGTCGTGGTCGATCATGGCGGCGCGGCTCTCGCGGGGGTCGCTCTAGCGGTTCTCGGGGGCGGGAATGGCCCGGCGTCGGTTCGCGTCCCGGCGGTACCAGTCCTGCCAGAGGCGTGCGTCCGGCGCCAACCGTACGCCCGTCAACGTACTCAGCCCCTCCATCAACGCATCGGCCCGCCCGGGGGAACGGGCCAGTTCCTCCACGAGGGGGCCGGCCAGCGGCCCTACCGGCTGCCCCGCGGCGCGCTCGCGCAGGAGGTCGATGCCGCCCAGGGTCGCGCGGTAGAGGGCCGGATGGCCGCTCCCCAGCGCACGGGCGAACGCCTGCATGGCCTCGGGCCGACGGCTGGGCGGCACGAACTCGGTGGCCACCAGCAGGTGGGCCGGCGCCACGGTATCGATGGCCGTCGTGATGCTCGCGAGAGGGTCGTTCACCAGCGGCTCGAAGCCACGCGGCAGGGCCATCACGCGTCCAGGTCGGATGGGGAGCGTCACGCGTCGGCCTTCGCCCCCCTTGCGGAGGTCCGTGGGACGCAACGTGCCGCCGAGCTCCAGGGTGCGGACCCCGGCGATGACAGGGCCCGCCGCTTCGGCCGGGATGCGTACGGGCAGCTCGTGCACGGCGCCTGGCGGGATGCGGATGGGCGGCTCCCCGCACTGATGCAGGTAGACGGTCAGGTTCCAACTACGGCTGAGCTGCGTGGCGTGGATGTCCCGATCCCGACGCTTCATCTCGAGCAGCAGCGCCGACGGCGAGACGCCCTCGACACCGGCCGCCGGAGCGTGCAACGTGACGACCTTGTCGGAGACGTTGCGCAGCCGGATGACGAAGTCGACGGCCGTCTCGAACGGCACGTAGTCCTTCATGCCGCGGGCCTCGACGCGCAGCAGGACCTCCTCGGCGCGCCGGATGACCAGGGACTGGCGCAGGCCGCGCAGCCGATCGCCCCAGGGCGCCGGCGGCCCCTGGGCGATCGCCCCGTCGAGGACCTGCCGGGCCGCCGCGTCGTAGCCCCCCGCCGCGTACCGCTGCGCCAGCGCCAGCTTCTCGCCCCAGCCGGCGTCGTCCCGGCCCGGACCACGCTTCTCCTGGAACTCGTCACGGCCCTGGGCCCCGGCCATGCCCGTGCCGAACTCGATCGGGGCGAAGGACGGACTCACCGCCCCCTCGCCGCCTTCGGCGTTGCCGGCATTCTCGTCGTTCGTGTTGGCGCACGCCCCGAGCAGCCCGCCCACGAGCAGCAGGAGTACGAGCAGCAGGAGTACGGCCGCGTAGCCCGGGGACCGCGGCCAGGCGGAGCAGGTGGGGAGTTGCGGGCGATGCATGGGCGGTCCATCGTCACGGCAGGCCGTCATCCAGCCGTCATTTCGTGCCGCGCCCCAAAACGGCGAACGCGCCGGCGAGCGAAGCGCGTCGGCGCGTGCGGGTTGGTCTCGGAGCGAGGACCGACTAGGCGTCGGACTTCTTCTCCGCCTCGTCGGCAGCGGACTCGTCGGCAGCGGACTCGTCGCCAGCGGGCTCAGCCTCGGCGGCCGGAGCCTCCTCGGCGGGCGCTTCGGCCTCGGCGGCCGGAGCCTCCTCGGCGGGCACCTCGGCCTCCGCGGCCGGAGCCTCCTCGGCCTCCGCGGCCGGAGCTTCGGCCTCGGCCTCGGCGGCAGCCTTCGCGGCGGCGGCGGCCGCCTCGGCAGCCTCCTCCACCTTCGGGTCGATATCACCCTCCGCGTCGACCGGCACCTCGAGCGTCGGCGGCGGGGGCAGCGGGACGGCGGGGTGCTCGGCGACCTCGCCCTCCTCGACCTTCAGGCCCAGACCGGCAAGCAACGCCGGGTCACGCATGAGCGTGAGGGCGATCTTGCGCTCGTCCGTGTCGAGGCGCAGCACGCGGACACCGACCCGCGAGCCAGGCTCGAGGTGATCGGAGGGCGTGAGCTCGGAGATGTGCAGCAGACCCTCGAGATCGTTCTCGAGCTCGACGAAGATGCCGAAGTTCGTCACCTTCGTGACCGTACCGGCGTGCTCCGTCTCGACGCCGAAGCGCTCGAGGATCTCCATCTGCCACGGGTCGAGCGTGAGCTGCTTGAGACCCAGGGCGATGCGCTTCTTGTCGGGGTGCACCGAGAGGACGACCGCACGGACGTTGTCGCCCTTGTTCACGATCTCGTTGGGGTTGGCGACCTTCTTGGTCCACGACATGTCGGAGACATGCAGGAGACCGTCGATGCCATCCTCGATCTCGACGAAAGCGCCGTAGCTCGTGAGGTTGCGGACGCGACCTTCGACCACGGTGCCGGGCGGGAAACGCTGATCGACGTCGTCCCACGGGTTCCCGTCGGCCTGCTTCATGCCGAGCGAGATCTCCTGCTTGTCGCGGTTGATGTCGAGCACGACCACCTCGACCTCGTCGCCCACCTTGACCACCTCCTGCGGGTGGTTGATGCGCTTGCTCCAGGACATCTCGGAGATGTGCACGAGGCCCTCGATGCCGTCCTCGAGCTTGACGAAGGCGCCGTAGGGCATGACGTTGACCACGGTGCCCTGCACGCGCGAGCTGACCGGGTACTTGAGCTCGACGCTCTCCCAGGGGCTGGGGAACTTCTGCTTGAGGCCCAGCGCG
>JARGNS010000459.1 GCA_029213105.1 Planctomycetota bacterium | reverse complement strand
GCCAGTTCCGTCCCGCGGCCCCAAACGAAACGAGCCCGGCCAGGGATGGCCGGGCTCCTTCGAGACCGCCTGAGGACTCTCCGGCGGATGACTTGTTCTCGGACTTACTAGTCCAGGAACGCGTCCAGGAGGCTCTCCGTGATGACGTTGGCGCCGAAGAGGCGCGCGGTCTTCTGGGTCTCCTCGAGCGGGGTGGAAGCGGAGCCACCCTCGTCGTCCTCTTCGTCGTCCTCATCGCTCGTCACCTCGACCGGGGCAGCCCAGCTGTTCGGGACGATGATGTAGTGCGTCTTGCCGTTGGGGGCGTCCTGCACGACGACGTTCAGCTGAGCCAGACGCTCGGCGGCCATGTCCTTGGGCCACTTGTCCATCTTGGCGGCGAAGTACACGTAGATGCGTTCGCCAGGCTGATAGAAGGGGTTGTGGATGCGGTCGCCGCGACCGGCGCCGCCGGCCAGGATGCGGCACTTGGCGCTGTGGTCGCCCGTGACACGGACGATCATGATCTCACCCTTGTTGACGCGGTTGCCCGCGCGGTCCAAGGCGCTGACCACGAACTTCTGGCCGACGAAGGCCTTGTCCTTGGTGCCGAGGTCGATCATGGCCGTGCCGAGCGTGGCGTTGGAGACGAGGACGCTGCCGTCCACGTCGTCGCGAGCGATGACGAGGTCGCGCTTCTCCTTGAGAAGGCGGTTCTGCTCCTTGCGGGCCTCGATCTCACGGTTGAGACCGGCAACAGCCTTCGTGGAGTCCTCCTTGACGCGCGCCGACTCGTTCTCGGCGTTGGTCGCGCGGATCGCGTTGCGGTTCGCGCGCTCGGTCTCGGTGTTCAGGCGATCCTGAAGCTGCTGGACGTCGTTGTTGTGCGCCTCCTGCTCACCGGTGAGCTGGGTCTGGAGCTCGGTGATCGAGGCCTCCTTGGCGGCCGTGTCCTTGCGGAGCTGGCTGACTTCCTGGCCCCAGGTCTGCATGTTGGCGCGGAGCTCGTCGCCCATGCGCTCGAAGCCCTTGTCCAGGCCGACCATGGCCGCCTCGATCGTGCGCTCACCGGTATCGGTGTACTGGTAGAACTGCACCGTGAGGGGCGTCTTGGTGATGTCGGCCCAGGTACCGGGCGCGGCGATGACCTTCGAGTACTCGGTCCACCCCGCCATGCTCGAAAGCTCGGAGAGATCGTTGCCGTACTCCTTGACCTGGCCCTCCCAGGCGGAGAGCGCGGCGTTGTAGTCGGCCACACCGGCGTCGTCGTCCGGGTCGGACGGCGGGATCGGGCGGTTGAACTGGATTTCACTCCACTTCGCCTTCACCGATTCGAGCTTGTCCTTGAAGGCCGTGCTCAGGGTCTGGAACTTGTATTCCTTCTCCTCGCCCGTCTTCGTGCTGTGCATCCGCGCTTCACGCTCGAACGTGAGCTGCGCGGAGGCAATCAGCTTCTTGAGAAGGCCGTCGGTCGTGGCGCCTTCCTCGGCACCGGCGACGACACCCTCGGGGTCGAAGTTGGCCTTGATGGCGGCAGCATCGCTGTACGAGAAGCTGGTCTCGTTGCGCGTGATCTCGTTGAGCTGGAAGTTCTTGTTCTTCCAGCCAACGACATCGCTGACTCCGGCGAGCGCATCGGCGAGCTTGACGCCCTCCGCATTCATGCGCACGACCTTCTCCTCGGCGGCCTTCTTGTCAGCCATAGCCTTGTCGATCTTGTCCGTCTCCTGGAACCACATCCAGATGAAGACGAGGGCAATGATGAGCGTGATGATGAACGCCCAGTTGGTGCCCCCGAGCTGGCGGCCAGTCGACGATGTACGAAGGGACTGCATGGTCCGATCTCCAGTCCGTCCTCTTGCGTTTGACGGCCCGCACGTACGGAAGTGCGGACGCAACGGAATCAGGAACCGACCCACGCCCATGCGCCGGCCGGCCTCCCACCCGCGGAGAAGGTAGCAGCCGGATTCCCGGCCCGTCAACATCCGGTCTAGAGACTTAAGGGTGTCGCAAATCCATGGGGCGCCAGGGGTTCCGCTTGACCCCCCCAGGGCCCTCCCTAGAGTGGGCCGCGGATCGGCGGGCTGCCCCGCTGATTGCTCCCGGGCTCCGCAGCGCAGCGCGTATTCCCCTTGGAAGCCAGGCGTGCGAGCAGCCCCCCCCACGGCCCACGGGGTCCGCCCCGTGCCCGGCTGCCAAGCCCTCCGGCTGCCCACGAGCCGCCAGAAGCTTGGTCGCTCGTCCGTCAGGTCGAAGTTTGGTCCTGACGCGCAGGGGCAGGGGTTCGGGAGGGTCGTGCTGGCTGGAAAGCCCAACGACCCGCCCGCAAACGGGAACGAGCCCCTGGATCGCGACCCGCCGGCTCCGGCCGCCGAGGTGGAGAACAACGCCCTGACTTCTGCATCGACCCCCGCAACGCCCCGTGTCGTGCTCGGCATGCTGGGCGGCGTCGGCTCCGGCAAGAGCCACGTCGCGCGCCGCCTCGCGGCGCTCGGCCCGGGCCGGGGCGTCGCTGCGGACGCCCTGGCCCACGCGGCCGCGGACGGCCGCCTGGCCGAGGTCCTGGGCTCCGAATTCGTCCATGCAGGGCAGCCCGACGTGGCGGCGCTCGGCGCTCGGGCCTTCGAGGATCCGGCTTTTCTGAAGGCCCTCGAGGCGCTGATCCACCCCGCCGTCCACGCGGCGATCCTCGCCGAGCTCGCGCGCTTCGAAGCCGAGACGGCGCCGCCGGTGCTCGTGCTCGATGTCCCGCTGCTCATCGAGGTCGGCCTCGATCGGCACTGCGCCACCCTGTGGTTCGTCGAGACACTCTCCCTCGAGGAAATCCCGCGCCGCGAGGCGTTCCAGCCCCCGCTCGAGCGCACGCGCGCCCGGGCCGACCGCGTCATCCACAACGATGTCGAGCCCGACGCGCTCGACGATCAGGTGCGCACGGGCCTCACGGCCCTCGGCATCCCCCCCCACCAACCGCAGGAGAACGGCGCGCCAGCACGCGAACCGTCGTCCTAGCCACCCCGGAGGCCAGCAATGGCTGCGAAGAAGAAGGCCACGAAGAAGAAGGCCACCAAGAAGAAGGCGGCGGCCAAGAAGAAGGCCGCCGTGAAGAAGAAGGTGACCAAGAAGAAGGCTGCCAAGAAGGCGGCGACCAAGAAGGTCGCCAAGAAGAAGGCGGCGCCCAAGAAGGCCGCGAAGAAGAAGGCGGCCAAGAAGAAGGCCGTGAAGGCCAAGGCGAAGCCCGTGGTCGAGGACACACCGCCGGAGGTGGTCGAGGAGCCGGCCCCCGTCCGCGCCGACGCCGACGCCGGGGAGGCCACCCCCGTCGCCTCGGTGGGGCTGCGCCGCGGTCGTC
>JARGNS010000458.1 GCA_029213105.1 Planctomycetota bacterium | reverse complement strand
ACCGCCGGTATCTCGACTGCGGCACCTGCCAGCCCGCGTGCAGCCCCTGCGCCACGACGTGCGAGCCGGCCTGCGAGCCCGTCGTGTGCCAGCCGCGCACTCGTCGCGTCGTGCGCTACTACCGTCCCGCGTACCGCACCTACTACCGTCCCGCGTACCGCACCTGCTACAGCCCCTACTACGGTGGCTGTGGGGCGCCTGCGTTCTGGAACGGCCTGGGCTGGGGCCTGGGGGTCGGCTTCGGCCTCGGGTGGGCGTACGGCTGGTAACCCGCGGAAGGCTACGCCTCTTCGCCGGTCCCGTCCTCGATCGCGACGCCAGCGGCTTCCAGTGCCGCGGCGACGCGCTCCGACCCTTCCAGAGCCGTCAGTCGAAGACTCGGCGTCGGCACGCCCTGAGAGCAGCACCGCCTGCCCGGCGGCCGTGGTGTTGAAGAACGCCGCCACCCACATGAGCCGCCGCAGGAGCTTGGGTGCACGCCGGACCTCGAATCGGGCCGTCTCGATGTCGCCGTAGGCCACGCGGCGCTCGTCGCGGAGGGTATGCAGGTGCAGTTCGTCCGGGCCCACGTCGAGCCGGAACGCTTCGTACCACGCAGCCCACCCGTGGATGACCCAGGCGAGCAGCACGAAGATGCCCATGACGAGGTAGAGCGGCCACGCGGCGGGATCGAACATCGAGCCCGAGCCGGTGATCTCCGGGACGATCATCAACCCCAGGCCGAAGAACGTGCCGCCCAGGAGCAGGCCGACGAAGTCCGGCAGGATCCCCGCACGCAGGGTCGAGTACGTGAGGGTGTCCTCACCCTTCCGGCGCCGGGGGAGGACGATGTAGAGCCCGAGGCCACCCACGAGGAAGGCCCACCACCACGCGCGCAGCGGGCGTACGAGCCCGGCCGGTGCGCCCCGGGCCTCGCGCCCGATGCGTCGTGTGATGTGCAGCCAGGCGACCCCATCCGGGCGCAGGAAGCGCGCGTACACGACGGGGCGGCCTTCGCCCAAGGGCGGCTCGATCGAGGTCAGCGGTGCCTCGCACGGCAGCAGGTAGAGGCTGCCCTCGCTCCGGTCGTGCCCCTCGCGTCCCGCGAAACGGCCCGCGGCGCCGTCACCCGCGTGCGCGCGCACGATCGCGTCGTAGAGAGGCTGCCAGTCGGCACCGCCCGCCTCGACCACGCGTCCTTCGGTCCGGTCCGCGATGAACGTCTCGAGGGACTTCTGGCGGTCGCCACTCCAGCCCGGGCGGCCGGCTTGGCGCGCGGCGAAGTCCTCGACCGCGACCTCGACCACGACGGGTCGGGCATGACACAGCGCCAGGATCGCGCCGTACACGCCAACCACCAGCACCACACGTCTCAGGATCTCGACCATGCCGGGTCTCCCAGGAACCGTGCTCATCCTAGCCAGCCACCTACGGCCGGCGAGTCCCGCCGGGGGTGGGCGAGCAGGCACGCACGTGCGCAGCAATCCGCACCTCGGCTGACCCTTCGGGGCGGCGGCGATCGGGCCGGACCTGCTTGCCGGAAGCGGGGGTGTGCGTCATCCGCTCGAGCACGCCGGGGTCGCGCCCAGGGACCGTCGTGTTCGTGCAGATCGCGCGCGCTTGTGCCTCGCGCGGGGGCATGACCCGCATGGGCTGCTTCGCTCGAACGTGACGGACTCGATCGCATGCGTCCGACGGGGCGTCTGCGGCGCTCAGTTCGCTGCGAGCCTGAACCGATGGCTTGGGTAGGAGGACACATGAAGGAACGCACCCCCGCCGCTTGGCTCCTGCTCGCGGCCCTCATCCTCCTGGCGGCGCCCTCGCCGACGCCCGTCCTCGCCGACGGCGATCCGCTCGAGGAGTACGACTTCAGCGGCAAGGTGCCCCACACGGCCTACGTGCAGCAGGACCGCACCCGCGTCTACCGCCACGGCCTCTGGACCGTGCAGCGCCACGTGGATCTGGATCCCTTCGGCGAGCGCGTCACATGGCACCTCACGGGGTGCACGAACGAGCGCATCAACATCTACTACGGCACGCGTCCCATGTGGTCCAGCCACCGGACCCTCCGCGTGTACCTGCCGGGCGACGTAGGTAAGGACGCCAAGGCGCATTGGACCAAGGTCGAGGACACACTGGCCTCCGAGTACGACCGGGCGCCCGATCGGATGCCCGTCCGGCCGGCGCCCGGCGGGGACGGCATCCTGCTGTGCTTGCGGTACTGGAACGGGGGTGCGAGTGCCGGCGCGAGCCGCGCGTGGGTGCGCCTGAGCGGCACGGAGCCGGCGAGTGCCAAGGTCGAGACGCTCTGGGCCGGGGCGTACCACGACGTGGTCGACCTGGATGGGGACGGTGAAGACGAGATCGTGGACAGCGACTTCGCCCACGAGATGGCCAGCTACCTCACGCACAAGGGCGTTCGGGCGCGGGTCGTGCTGGCCTGGGACGCCACGCGCGGGCGCTTCGCCGTGGCCAACGATCGGTTGTACGTGCCCTACTTTGCCAGGCGTGCTCCCCCCAAGGGGGAGGCCACACCGACGGAGGCGACCTGGGTCGCGCATTGCCGTGGCTTGGTCACCCGCGCCATGCGCACGTACGCCGCGGACCCGAAGGCGCACTGGGCGCGCGGGGACGCGGTGCTGCTCCTCGCGCAGGCACTCACCCACCTGCTCTGGAGGGGGTATGCCGAGGAAGCGCTGGCCTTGCTCGACTCGGTCGAGCTGCCGCACTTCGGACCCCACGACGCCGAGCCGATGGCCAAGAAGGACTGGTGGGCGGCGTACCTCGCGGGCTGCCGTCGCTCGCGGTACTGGAAGGAACTGACCGAGCTGTTTCCGAAGCTGGGCACCCTTCGCTAGAGAACCGCCCGCGCGTCAGCCCTGCAGGGCCCGCGCCATCGCGTCCACGGCCCGGGGGATGTCGGCCGCGCGGAGTGCGCAGATGCCCAGGCGCAGGGCGCCGGGAATCGGGACCACGAAGACGCCCTCGGCGCGCATGCGTGCTGCCGCGCCTTCGGCATCGTCGGTGAACACGGTGACGAAGAAGCCCCCCGTGTAGCGCGGGTACGTCAGACCTGCCGCGCGAGCAGCCGTGTTGAACGCCTGCACCCGTCCGTCGAGCAGGGCGATCAGCGCGGCGCGGTCTGCGTCGACCGCGGGGCGCAGCACCGGGTCGGTCAGCAAGCGGGTGATCGCCACGAGCCCGCCACGGTTGCAGTTCGACCACGTACCGCGGCAGGCGGCACCCAGGGCCGTCTGGATGGCCGCGCGCTGGGCCTCGTCGGGCACCACCGCCACGAGGGCTCCGACGCGCAGGCCGTAGTGGGTGAAGGACTTGCTCGCCGACCAGGCC
>JARGNS010000457.1 GCA_029213105.1 Planctomycetota bacterium | reverse complement strand
CTGACGCTCACGGTCTGTGCCCTCGCGGCTTGTGCCTGGTTGACGGTCGAGCGCAACGCGGCCTGGGCGAGCGAGGAGAGCCTGTGGCGCGCCGTGCGCGACGACCGTCCCTGGAACGCCAACGCCTACCAGGGGCTGGCCTTCGAGGCCGCCCGTGGCAAGCGCATCCAGGAGGCCGAGAACGCCTACGCCACCTACCTGGAGGCCAACCCCTACGACGCCAAGTCCATCTACACGATGGGCAACCTCTTCGGCGAGCTGGCCCACGGTCTGGTGTTGATCGGCGAGAGCGCACCGAACGAAGAGGTCACGACCATGGTGCGCCGCAAGCAGTCGCGCGTGGCCCAGATCAAGCTCTACCAGCGCGCGTTCGAGGTGTGGGATCAGCCCGGGGGGCTTGCGCTGGGACGCGGTTCCCCCGAGATGGCCATCGCCATGTTCGATCAGTGGATCGAGGCCGGTACGGACCTCGGCGATCTCGGCACCTCCAAGTTCGCGAACGATCGTGCGATCGAGTGGGAGTCGCCTGGTCCCATCGACGTCGAGGATCCGGACGTCGTGGAGCGTACGACCTCCTGGAAGCGTCGTCGGATTCGCCTCGAGCTCGCCATCCGCGCCGTGAAGGCCCACGCGGACCGGCGGGTGCCCCGGGGCATGCGAGCGCAGGTCGCGCAGATCCGCGCCGTCATGCTGCGCGACGCCGGCCTGGATCCGAATCGCTCCGATGCGGCACTGCGTGGCGATTTCCTCGATCGCCTGCAGACACTCGAGCGGGAGGCGATCGAGGGCGGCACGTTCCTGCCCGACGAGCCGCTCTACCTCGAGCAGGCCGCGCTGCTCGTCGGTCCGAATCCAGGGGTGGACGATCTCGAGCGCGCGCTGCGCGTGCTCCAGCGCGGCATGCAGGTCCTCGGCCCGGCGGCCGGCGTGCTGCGCCAGGAACACGACCTGCTCAAGCGCGACGTGCGAGAACGTCGGCGACGGGGCGATCGATGAGCACGGATGCGGTCAAGCGACTGCGGGCCTACGCGGGCCTGGGCGCGCGCATCCTCGGGACCCGCCTCGGCTCGACCCGTCCGTTCAAGCTCACGCTGATGCTCACCGATCGCTGCGACTGCCGCTGCGAGGGCTGCCGCATCTGGGAGCAACCGAAGGGGCGCGAGCTGACGCCCGCGGAGATCGGGGACGTGCTCGCCAAGGCCCCGAGCCTGCGGTGGGTCAACCTGACGGGGGGGGAGCCCTTCCTCCGCAATGACATGGTCGAGGTCGTGCGGGCCGTGCGAGCGTCCCTGCCCAACCTCGCCGTCGTGGACTTCCCGACCACGGGGCAGCGCACGGATGTGATCCTGCGCGACGTCGCCGCGATGACGGCCCTGGGCATCCCGAAGCTCGTCGTGACGTGCAGCCTCGAAGGGCCGCCCCTGCTGCACGACAAGCTGCGCGGACGCGAGGGCGCCTTCGAGCGCATGATCGCCACCTACGCCGGGCTGCGCGCCATGGAGGGCGTGGACGTCTACTTCGGCATGACCCTGAGCGAGGCCAACGCCGATCAGGTCGACGCGACACTCGCGGCGGTCCAGGCCCACGTCCCGGACGTCGGCTGGGGCGATGTGCACTTCAACGTGTACACCGAGAGCGGCCACTACTACCGCAACGAAGACGCAACGCTGCGTGCGCCCACGGAACTGGAAGCCGTCATCGAGCGCGCCCTGCGCGTGCGGGCGGGCTCCTGGCATCCGACCGACGTGATCGAGGCTGCCTACCTGCGACTGCTGCCCGAGTTCCTGCGCACGGGGCGCAGCCCGCTGCCGTGCAAGGCGCTGCGTGCGGGCGTGTTCGTCAATGCCCAGGGCGACGTGCACCCCTGCACGGTCTACGGCCGCCTGCTGGGCAACGTGCTCGAGACGCCCCTGTACGACATCCTGGATGGGGCCGAGGCCGTGCAGGCCCGCGAGGTCGTGGCGCGCGACGAGTGCCCCGGCTGCTGGTCGCCCTGCGAGGCGAATCCGACCATCGTCGCGACCGCGCCGGAGTCGCTCACGCGCCGGCCTCGGTAGCGCCGCGCGGCGAGGGGGCGAGCGTCGGACGGTCGTGGATCCAGTTGCCCACGACCAGGCTGTCGAAGCCCATGGCGTCGAACGCCGTCCAGGCCTGCTCGGCGGTGTTGACGATCGGCTCGCCCCGTCGATTGAACGAGGTATTGATGAGGGCGGCGGGATGGCCGCGCGTCTCGAGCCCGTCGAGGACCTGACACAGCATCAGGTGGTCCAGGGGGGAGACCGTCTGCACGCGCGCCGTGCCGTCGGCGTGCACGATGCCGGGGATCTCCCGCCGGGCGTCCTCGTCGGCGACGAACGTGAGGATCATGTACGGGCTCGGTCGCAGGTCCTCGAACCAGTGCCGGTCCGACGCGCGGATGATGGGTGCGACGGGACGCCAGGCCTCGCGCCCCTTCAGCGTGTTGACCCGATCGCGGGAGGCCAGGCTGGTGGGGGACGCCAGGACGCTGCGGTTGCCGAGCGCGCGCGGGCCGAACTCCGCCCGTTCGCGCGCGACGCAGACGACCCGGCCCGCCGCAATGCGTTCGGCGATCGCGTCCGCCAGCGCGTCGTCCTCGGCGAAGTGCTGCATGCCCTCGCGTGCGCCCACGCGGGCCGCCTCGGCGGCCGTGATCTCATGGCCGAGGAACACGGTCTCGAGCGCTTCGGCCGGTCGGCCCGTGAGGCGCCGGTGGACCTCGGACGCCGCGCCCCAGGCCGCGCCCGCGTCGCCGGCCACCGGGAACGGGCGCAGGTCGATGCCGGCGCGCAGCAGGGCGCCGTTCATCGCGCAGGTGAGGAAGAGCCCGCCCGCGACGGCCAGGGTCGTGGCGCCCGCCTCCGCGAGGGCGCGCTGGCCCGCATCCCGGGCGAAGGTCTCGACGGCCTGCTGGATGCCGAGAGCGGCGTCGCCGTCGCCCGCCCGGTCGGGCCCCGCGCCGTCGCCTGCCGGGCCCAGCGCCTCGAGGAAGGCCTCGCCGTAGAGACGCGCCTCGCCCCAGGGGAAGCCGAACTTGGGCGCGTCGACGCGCAGGAGGGCCTCGGCGTCGGGCTGCAGGAGCGCCCGTGTGAAGGCGGCGCCGGGGGAGGCCGGATCCCCGTAGGCCGCGAGACCCATGGTCTTGCCCTCGTCGCTCTCGGGCACGAACCCCAGCCATTGGGTGACGGCGGCGTAGGCCTTGCCCGGGCTGTGGGGGTAGTCGGCCCGCCGCAGGCGCGTGAGGGCGTGGGCCTCGGCGCGCCACGTGGCGGCCGTCGTCCACTCGCCCAGGCCGTCGGCGGTGTGGACGGCGC
>JARGNS010000456.1 GCA_029213105.1 Planctomycetota bacterium | reverse complement strand
GAGGCTTCCGGGCACCGCGTACCCGGTGACCTATCCCTTCGGGCGGGACCGACTGCTGCTCTACGCCTACGGCGGTTCGACGGTCCTGACCTGCAACCTGCGCGGCGAGGTGCTGCAGAGGCTCGACTTGGACGCGCCGATCCAGGGCGTCGCCGTCTCGCGGGACCAACGTCAGTTCGTCACGATGCCCCTCTCTGGCGGGACCGTGCAACTCTGGACCCGGGACAAGACAGAGCCCATCGAGCTTGCCCACGTCGACGGATCCAGCTTCTGCCACTGGGCCGACGACGACAAAACCGTCGATGTCACCGATCATTCGAAGCGCAACGCGGATGGAAAGCTGACCGCCGTGGTGTTCGATCGCGATGGGATTCGCCTGGGCGAGATCGTCGGGCCGCTGTTGCCGACCGGGGCCGCCGACCGGATCCTGCGATCCGGGGACGAGCCCGCACTTCTGGACGGGATGGGCAAGATCCTGGCCGAGCTGCCCGCCCTCACGGGCAAGGCTACGTGGTCACGGGACGGAACGCGCTTCATTCACCGCGCACTGGCCAAGGACGAGAAGCCGGCGGTGGCGAGGCTCTTCGACCGTGACGGCAAGCTGCTCGCCAGGTGGCCCGACACGTGGGCGTCGATGGTGTTCTCGGAGCCGGCGCGGGTCGTGACCACGCCGAAGGGAGGGGCGCCTGCGCTGCGAGACGAGAACGGAACCCTCCTGAAGCAGCTCGAAGGAGGGACCACCGTTCACCAATACCTTCCCTATCGGAAGACTGGACAGTCAGAGAGGCTCACCGCACGCACCTGGATCACCGTCGCAGCTGACAAGCGCACCATGAGCATCCGGGATCTGCAGGGGGAGGAGATCGTGTCCTTCACCGCGGTCGAGCGGCCAAGGTTTGCGAGGATGCTCGGCGAACGCGTTCTCGTCCAGGAAGGCGCGTATGCGGTGCTGCGCGATCTCGAGGGAGCCGCGCTGCGAAAGGCCCGCGGAACGGGCTACCTCTGGGAGTCCGGATTGGTGAGCGTGAGAACCGAAGACGGTTCGCTCCAGGTCTTCGATCTCCAGGGCCGGGAGGCCCTGACCGTGCGCTCGGCAGCCCGCCCCGGCGTGCGTGCCTTCTCCCACGACGGGCGGCATGCCTTCACGACGTCGGCGGACGGGGTCGCTCGCGTCTACGACCTCCAAGCGCCTCCGATCCTCCGCTTCGAGCCGAAGACGGCGACGATCACGGGGGCCCAGGTCATGGGAAACGGCACGCAAGTCGGGATTCGGCACGGAGACGGGCGCTTTACCATGTTCGACTTGTCGGGCAAGCGGGTCTTCGTGGTGGAGCACGACAAGCGCGAAGGAGAGGGCACCATTGCTCCTTCCCTCGTCTTCAGCTCTAAGAAGCAGGACCGGTTGCTTTCCTTGGCGCCAAAGGAGTCCAGCGCCCGGTTGTGGGACAACGACGGAAACGTGCTCAGTCGTTTCGAGGACCTGGAGGTCATTTGGGCCCAGTTCCTCGACGAGGATCGCCTGCTCACGTGTTCCACCGTCGAGAAGGGCCCGCCGCGTACGCGCGTGCGCATGCACGTCTGGGATCGCAATGGCAAGTCGCGCATCCTGCTCGGCACGTTTGCGACGGGGTCGAAGCGGTACTTCCCCGCGAGCGCGCTGCCGAAGGGCAAGGGGTTCCTCACGATGTCGGACGAACCCGAGCGGGTGCAGCTCCTGGACGGAGATGGCCGATTCGTCGCGAAGCTCGACACGCCGGGAGAACTCGAGATCGTCCGGAAGACCCTCTACCGCCCCGCCCGTGGAGACGGCGAGCGCTTCCTCGTGGGAAGCCATGACGAGACGACGTGGTACGTGACCCTGTTCGACCTCCGCGGTCGACGGGTCGGCGAGCCTCTCGCGTTCGACTCCCTGCGCTACGTGATTCCCGCAGTCAAGCCGGACCGGTTCATCACGCATTCCCTGGTGGGCAAGAGGGAGTACGAACTGTGGAACTTCGACGGCGAGCGCATCGCGCCCCTGAGGCTTCCCACGGGGACGTATCCCCGCTTCTTCGGCGGAGAACGCCTCCTCGCCTATAAGGGTGGAAACCAGCACACCGAGCTGTTCGACCTCGATGGCAAGACCGTGGGGCGGCTCCCCGGAACGGTCTACAGCCTGCGCGTCGATGCGGAGCGCCGCCGGATGGTTTCGTGGACATCGCAGACGCCCGTGGTGCCGGTCTGGGACTTCGACGGAAACGAACTGGCTCGCCTCATCGGGCACACGAGCAAGCCGACTGCCGTGCTCTCCGAGGACAAGCAGCGGATCGTCACGTATGCGCAGGACAAGACCATCCGTCTCTGGACCTGGGAGGGCGAGCTCCTGTTGACGCTGACCGGGCCCGCCGGCGTCGGCATGGCGTCGCTGACGCCCGACGGAAAGCACGTGTTGGCGTTGTACGAGGGGGGCGAGGTGTTGCTCTGGCCGATCGACCTACAGGAGATCAAGCGCCGCGCGGCCGCGGCCGCCTACCGCGACTTCACACCCGGGGAGCGCGCTCGCTACCCGCGCCTGCTCCAGTCGCGGTGATGACTCGCTACGAGTAGATCTCGCCGCCCGCTTCGCGGAAATTCTCGCTCTTCTTGGAAAGGCCCGCCGCGACCGCTTCCTCGGTATCGAGGCCCTTCTCCGTGGCAAAGTCCCGAATTTGAGCGGTGATCTCCATGGGGAAGGTCGGCGGGTGGAGGGAGCTCGTCAGCCCCAAGGCCCATTTCGTGCGGGGCGCCGGAGAGAAAGTTGGCCTCGCGGTGAGCGTATGTCCGAGTATTCCCAGGTATGTCCGGGTTGTCTTGTTGCTACATGGAGAGGGGGTCGAGAAGGCATACGGTTGCTGGGACGGCACGGCGGATCGCCGCCGGCCAAGTTTGCGCACGGCCTCGCGCGAGTGGCCGATGAGCGCGTGTGGGCGTACGCACTCGACGCACGTCAGCGAACTCGTTGACAACGACCCGGTCTCGGTATCCGCTACTTGTGCACGAAGAGAAACAGTGTGCAGGGGGCTCCGGCGCCGCCTTCGCCACACAGATAGGCGTATTTTCCGTCCGACGTAATCGCGCCCACGCGTGACCCACCGCTCGTGGTGAGCGCGCCATTGGCTGCGATCACAAAAGTGTCCGAGTGGTTCGGCATCGTGACCGCGCCTTCGTGATTCTCCGTCGTGGGCGCGTAGTCCATGCCCCCCGCGCCGTCAGCCGTTACGGTCCCGACGAACGATGTCCAGTCGCTGTTCGATGACGGGTCGCTCGACATGCCGACGGCCCAGTACGCGCCGCTGAAGAGCGAGTTTGTGGCGGCCACCGAGTAC
>JARGNS010000455.1 GCA_029213105.1 Planctomycetota bacterium | reverse complement strand
AAGACACGGGCAAGAAGATCTACGAGCACACGGCCATCGAAGTCGATCGTCTGCCGCTGGCCAACGGCGGAGATGAGATCCACATCGACGTACGCGGCCGAGCGCGTATCGCCAGCTTCTCGATCGCAGACAACACGCTGGCCGGCGACAACGACGCCCTTCCAGGGGCGATCTTCGGCCAGGGCTCGGGCATCGTCCTGCGCAGCGCGTCGACGAGTGCTGGCGACATCACCCTGCGGGGGACCATCGCGCGCAACTCTCTCGCGGATGTCGGCAACGATGCCGCCGATGTGGGCATCGCCATCACACTCGCGGCCAGCAGCCGCGCGGTTCTCGCGGTCACGGACAACACGATCGACGGCCAAGCGGGCAGGGCCATCGCGATCGCGCTCCTCGACGACGCCAGCGCAGATCTCACGGTCGACGGCAATGACCTCGGCAAGGTCGAGGGCAACGACAAGGTCGCCGCCGCCATGCCCATGCCCCCGCCACTTCTGGGGCTGACGATCTTGTGCGCTGATGACAGCATCCTGTGTGTCGACTTGAATACCAACGACACGGCACAGGGAATCGACATCCGCGAGGCGGACGCGGGGCGGATCGACTTCGGCGGTTTTTCCTTCGTTGGCGTCTACACGGACGTCATTGCTGAGGGCGAGCTCGAGAACCTGAACACGACCCCCGCCATGGGCGTCACGGTGGTCGCGGGCGATGACGCGAGCAACTGCACCCCGCAGAGTCCCTAGGGAGATCAAGATGCACAAGTGGATAAGCCTGGTCACGGTCTGCGCGCTTCTTTGGAGCACGGCACCAGCGGCACAGGCCGAGAACAGCACCGTTCCGGACGTGCGTGGTCTTTCGAAGGAACAGGCGCTCGACATCCTACGGGGTGCGGAGTTGCGGGTCTCGAAGATCACACACATGCCGGCCGCGACCTACCGCCAACTCACCGGCCAGACCGCGCAGCCCGGAACCATCGTGCAACAGAGTCCGGCCCCTGGTGTGCCCGTGATGCCCGGCGCCGCACGGGCCGACCAGGCCGTGCTCCTGCGCATGGTCGTGTCCGATCAGCCGCCGGCCGATGTGGTCTACGACTCCGAAGTGATTCCTGCCCCGCCCCTCCCTGCGCCGGATGGCTCGGAGAACAGCTTCCCGGCCGCCGCCCCGGTGCAACCGGTCGTACTACCCACGACGACCGTGATCTACACGCCCGCGCCTGATGCGACGGCCGCGGGCGTTGTCACCGACGGGCGCCGACTGCAGCGACGAGGCTGGACGATCTGGGCGGGCCCCGTGTTCATGAAGTTCCGCCCGACGGACACGGCATTCGCGACCGAGGACCCCGGCGTGCCGTTCGCACCGAGTGGCCGCGTCAAGCGCCTCGAGTGGGACTACGACTGGGGCGCCCGCGGCGGTGTGCGCTACGGACCCGCCAACCAGAGCTGGGACGTCGGCCTCACCGCGATGTGGCTCGAGGGCGAAGCCAAGGCGACCGCAAACGCCCCCGCAGGCGGATCGGTCGGCGTGCTGCTCTACAACGCCAACAACGCGCCCCCTTCCGTCGGGGGGCCGGCTACCGCCGAGGGCAGCGCCGAGCTCTTCCAGATGGACCTGACCGCTGGTGTGTCGCTGGACATCGGCAGCAGCGGCGCGGGTCGATTCTTCTTCGGCGGGCGCTTCGCCACACTCGAGCAGAGCTACGACGTGCTCTACGACGACTCTGCGGTCGCGGCGAATCTCTACACGCGCAACGCCGCGATGGACCTCGAGGCGTTCGGAGCCATCGTCGGGTTCGAGTCATCATTCCAGGTTGGCGCAGGGTTCGGTTTCTTCGGGCGCATCGCTGGCGCGATGATGGTCGGCCAGTTCAAGGGCACCCTGCGTGAGACCCAGACCACCGTTGGTGCCGGTAGCGTCCAACAGGTCGACATCAGCGAGCGCTTCGAGCGCGTCGTGCCCGTGCTCGAGGCATCCGTCGGCGTCACCTGGGAGCGCAACACCGGTGGACGCCGCCGGTTCCGCGTCCTTCTCGGCTACGAGTTCCAGAATTGGTTCAACGTTCTCGACGTGAATCAGTTCCCCGACGATCTCGCCGACCAGAACCTCACACGCAACACGACGGACCTCGGACTCGATGGGTTCATCCTGCGTCTCGAGGCGACGTTCTAGCGCGACTTGCAGGCCTACCGGCCGGCGCTGGTGTGAGGCCCGGGGGCAGGCCCTGCCGGCGGCGCTCGGCCCGCTCCCTCGCAGGCATGGTCCCTGGCCGGGGGCCGTCCTGGCCCGTGCTCGCGTGGCGCGATGGGGCTACTCCTGGCGGCGGGTCACCAGGGCGAAGTGTCCTCGGTAATGCCGCAGCGCCCCAAACGCCTCCTCCTTCGAAGAGCTGTCGCGTCCCGTCGAACGCCGTTCTTGACCCGGGCCCCGTGCCGTCCTACACCCTGGATCATCAGGCCCTCCAGAGGAGCTTTCATGCCTCGCTCGCCCATCAGCCGTCGGACCTTCCTCGGGGCCGTGGGCGCGATCGCGGCCGCAAGCACGCTGCCGGGCTGTGGTGCCGGGGGCGGCGCGCTGCCGTCCCTCGCGACAGCCGGCCTGCCCGACGATCTACCGGGTGACCTGCCCGGCGACCCCATCGTGCTTCCCTCCTCCGGGGAGGAGATCCAGAAGGTGCACTTCCGCGATCTCGTCGGAGAGACCTTCTACGTCTGGCATCCGGACTCCGGCCCGGGCGAGATGACCCTCGTCAACTACCTCGACCGTACCGACCGGGCCCAGACCCCGGACGACGTCGACGTGCGTGTTCCCTTCACCCTCGAGTTCGAGGGGGAAGAGGGCGTCGTCCCGGCGTCCGGGACTGTCACCATCGAGCATCCCGATGTCGGCGAGCACGATCTCCACCTCCAGCGGCTGCCGCCCGTCGATGGGCGCGGCCTCTACGACATCTACTTCAACTAGCACCGCGTCTCCGCAGACGAAGCGCGGCGCCTCACGACGGACACCCCGGAGACGAGACCCATGTCGGACCCCTTCCTCGGCCAGATCGTGATGTTCGGCGGCAACTTCGCACCCCGCGGCTGGGCGCTTTGCGATGGCCAGTTGCTCGCCATCAGTCAGTACCAGGCCCTGTTCTCGATCCTCGGCACGACCTACGGCGGCGACGGCAGAACCACCTTCGGCCTACCGCGCATGCGTGGCCGCAGTCCCGTCCACGCGGGAACCGGCGCGGGGCTCTCCCCGATCAGCCTGGGGGAACTTGGCGGTGCCACGAGCGTCACGCTCAGCACGGCCCAGCTGCCGGCGCACACCCACGCCGCCACCTACGAGCTGCCGTGGCGACCGCTCGCG
>JARGNS010000454.1 GCA_029213105.1 Planctomycetota bacterium | reverse complement strand
GGGATCGAGGATGATGTATTCCGTGATCTGGACAATCGTCCGATCCGGCTGCCCGGAGGTCCGGTAGAGCACCGAAGCCGTATCACGCATGAACTCCCAGTAGCGGTGGTTGGACACCTCGAACCGATCGAGGAAGAAGGGCTCGAATTCCTCTCGGTGGCGTGGCGCCTCCATGGGCAGGGCCACGTACGGCACGGCACTGCGCTGACGAGCCAGACTGGCCACCCAGTTCGGGGGCGAGCCGATCCAGCCCGACCCGCCTTCCGCACGGACCTCGGGTGTGGCGCGCTCGTTCGGACGCGCCACGCCCCCGAGCAACGTGGAAGGCTCCGACGGCGACCGCAGATCCTCGCGACGGCCGGGTTCCTCCTCGGTCGGCTCCGAAGACCGTGGCGCGGCTTCTGCCGCCGTATCACCGTCCCTCACACGCGGCGCGACGAGGGTGGGCGGCTTGAGTTCGGGGGGCGAGAGGGGTGGACGGCCGGCCTCGAGCATCGCGGGCTCCGGCTCGGCCTCCGCAGCCTGCGGGGGGGCTTCGGGCGCGTCGTCCGGCGGCGGGTACTCGTCGGGGGGCAGGAACGTGCCCTCACGCGCGCTCTCGTCCCCCACGGGCTCGATCGTGGTGAAGGCGTCCCAGGCCCACCAGGCGGCCAACATGACCGCGAGCGTCGCGAGCGCCAGGGCGACGTAGGACTGGGGTCGGGCTTGGGGCATCGCGCGATCCATCATGGCATGGATCGCCGCCGGAAGGCCCCCCGCCATGGGTTGGACGCCAAGGGCGCACGGTCCCTTCCGGATGCACGAGACGAGAGAACTAGGTCGCCGGGAAGAGCTCCGCGAGCGCCGTGGCGACCTCATCCGAGATCACCACCTCCGAGGCACCCAGGTTCTCCTCGAGCTGCGCCAGGCTGGTCGCGCCGAGAATGACGCTGGAGATGCCACGCTGCGCGGCCGCCCAGGCCAGGGCGAGTTGGGTGCGCGAGCAGCCGGCCTCGTCGGCGATGGCCTGCATGGCCTTCACACGTGCGACGGTCTCCTCCTGCATGAGGCTCTCCCGGAGCCAGTCGATGCGACCCAGGCGCGAGTCCTCGGGCACACCGTCGTCGTACTTGCCCGTCAGGAGGCCGGAGGCGAGAGGACTCCAGACGACGACCCCCATGCCCGTCTCCTCGACGGCCGGGACGACGTCGCCCTCGACCTTGCCACGCACCAGCAGGCTGTATTGGGGCTGCTCGACCTGCGGGCCGTAGCCGGGCTCCGCGATGGCATGCGCGGCACGCAGCTGCTCGCCCGTCCACTCACTCGTGCCCCAGTAGAGGATCTTGCCCTGGCGCATGAGATCCCCCATCGCGCGGACGGTCTCCTCCAGCGGCGTCTCCTCATCGAAGCGGTGGCAGAACAGGATGTCCAGGTAGTCGGTGCCGATGCGCGCCAGACTGTCGTGCACGCTCTCGAAGATGTGCTTGCGCGAAAGCCCACGGTCGTTGACGTCGTCACTCATGGGCCAGAAGCACTTCGACGAGATCACCAGGTGGCGCCGCGGCAGCTCCGCCAGGGCCTTGCCCATGATCGTCTCGGCCGCACCGCGGGCGTACACGTCGGCGATGTCGAAGAAGTTCACGCCAGCGTCGAACGCGGCATGCAGGATCTCCTTGGTGAACGCCTCGTCGGTAATCGAGCCGCCGAAGGTGGTCCAGCCTCCGAGGCTGTAGGTGCTCACCTTGGTCCCGCAGCGCCCCAGCGGCCGGTAGGTCATGTCGCCCATGCGTACGTACTCCTGCCGCGACAGGCGCGGGCCGGAGACTCTACCCCGCAGGCTCGTTTTCGGAAGCGCCACGACGGCGCGCCCGGATCCAGGGCTAGCGCGCGGGCAGCCCGAACATGCGATCGCGCGGCGCCTCGGCATGGCAGCGCATGCAGGACGCCACGCGCCCGGCGCTGGTGACCGTCGTGCCGTCCGGCGAGAGCGTGCCGTAGATCCAGCCCGCGTCGGTCCCGGGCGTGTCCGCCGCGAGGCGCCGCATCACGTACAGCCCCTTCACATGATCCGCCGTGTAGTGGGCGCCGTCCCGCTCCAGCGTCCGGTGGGTGATCGAGCGCATGCGCTTGTCCTCGGCAGGTGCGTACTGCCCCCGAGATACGGCGCGTGCGTGCTCGACCTCCTCCGAGGTGGCCGGGCGCGAGGCCCAGGCCTCCTTGACGAGGATCTGGCCCACAGGCTGATCGCGCTGCGCGCAGTCGACATACGCCTGCCGGTCCTTGGCGAACATCCAGAACAGCTTGTCGCCGTGCGTCGCCTTGTCCGGGCTGCGGCTGACGTGGATGTCGAGCTGCACCATCCGACACATGCCCGGCACCCAGCGCATGATGTCGTCGACCTCGCCGAAGGACCCGTAGTCGGCGACCGCCGTGCGCAGGGCAGCGTGGAAGCGCGCGTCGTTCGTCACGGCCACCGGCGCGGGGCGATCGGGGGAACCGCGGCCCTTCGGCGCGTCCCCCGCCGGCGTCCGCCCGCAGGCCGCGCCCCAGGGACCAAGAAGCAGGAGCAACAGGACGGTCCGGATCGGCATGGGCACTCCCCGAGAAGGCCCGACGATACCCCGGCGCCAAGCGCCGGACGCGACGCCGGCCGGCTACGGCGCCTTCCAGCCGAAGCGCTTCGGGTTGTAGGGCACGGCCTTCTTCGGAAAGCCCTTCTTGGGGAACGCCGTGAGCAAGGCCTCGGCACGCAGGATCTGCGTGTCGCGCTTGGCGAGGAGGTCCGCCGGGTCGTAGGGCACGAGCTCGTGTGGGCTGACCCCGAGGCCCTCGATGCCCTTGCCCCCCTGGAAGCGACCCATGTTCGAACGCACGGACACGTAGAGCTGGAACTTCGCGCTCGGCAACTCGAGCGTCTTCTTGCTCGACGACATGCCCGCGGTGGGCGTGGGGCCGATCATGTACGCGCGGCCGTCCTCCTTGAACATGCCGCTGCCCGTCTCACCGGCGCTGCGTGTCACGCCGTCGACGATCACGACCAGGGGACCACCGTAGGCCTCCTCGCCCCGACTGCCGTAGCGCTTGGTGAACTTCAGCTCCTTGCCCACGGGGATGAAGCGCCCCATGAGGTCTTCGTGGTTGAAGCCACCCCCACCATTCGCGCGGAAGTCCAGGATGAGGCCCGGCACGGGGCCGATGGCCTTGAGCGCCTCGTCGGTGCGATACGGGATGTTCGACTTGCAGCGGCGGTAGTGGATGTAGCCGAAGCCTCCCGCCGTCTTGCCGTAGGTGACGTCGCGATCTCCCTGCAGGCCGGCCGGCGGAAACGCCGGGCCACTCGCCACGAAGCTCGCGCGGTCGCACGTCACCGTGCGCT
>JARGNS010000453.1 GCA_029213105.1 Planctomycetota bacterium | reverse complement strand
GTCGTCCACTTCCTCTCCGATGCCCTCTTCGATCCGCTCGTGATCTCGCAGATCGAGCAGCAGATCCAGGAGGTCATCGCGGAAGCCACCCCGCCCCGCCTCGTGCTCGCACTGGATACGATCCAGCATGCGGCCTCGTCGACGCTGAGCGCGTTCATCTCGACGCGTAGCGCATGCCAGGGCAAGGGCGGCGACGCGGTCCTCGCCAGTGTCCCGCCGAGCATCATGGGGATCCTGGAGGTGGCACGCCTCGACGGCGTGTTCCGGATCTACGAGACGACCGCCGAGGCGATCAACTCCTTCAGCGCGTGAGCGCGCCCGCCATCAGCAGGAGCATCATGGCGAGCGCGTAGGCGTTCAGCTGCATGAAGAACTTGCGGGCGCCCTTGGCCGTCGGCTCGTTGCGCACGTAGCCCACGGCGGCGTACGCCAGCGCGATCGATCCCAGCAGCGCCAGGGCCCCCCAGGGCTGCGTGTTGATCTGCATCCGCGCGAGCGCCAGGCCACAGACGATCGTCAGGAAACTCCACGCGACCGTGATGCGCTTGAGCTGCGTCGGCGTGATCAGGGACGTGGGCGAAGGCAGCCCCGCGCCCTCGTACTGCTTGCCGTAGATCTGGACCAGCAGCCAGAAGTGCGGGATCTGCCAGATGAAGAAGAACGCCGCCACGGCGATGATGCGCGGGTCGAAGAACGCGCCGCCGGCAGCACACCACCCCATGAGCGGCGGGACCGCCCCGATGAGGGCGCCCGGGACGACGGCAAAGGCCGTTACGCGCTTCAGGCCGTAGTAGATGCCGTTGTAGAAGACGATCGAGAACGCACCGAGCCCCAGCACGACCCAGGGCTGATGCTCCACGTACGACAGCACGTTCAGCCCGGCGAAGACGAAGATCGCGCTGACCACGAGCGCGCCGCGCACGCTGATCCGACCCGAGGGGATCGGCCGCTGCCGGGTGCGCTCCATCTGCGCGTCGTAGCGCCGATCCTGGACGTGGTTCAACGTGGCGGACCCGCAGGCCAGCAGGAACACACCGAGTACCGGGAAGAGCATGGCCACGTCGAACGTGCCGTTGTGCACGACCCACCCGGTGGTGACAGAGAACGTCACCGCGAACGTGATGCGCGCCTTGGACAGGTCGAGCACGATCCGCAGACCGCGACCGAAAGCCGACCCGGCCGGGGTCGAGACGTCCTTGGTACTGCCGTCCTGCGCCATGGCAGGGCTCGCCGCGTCCATCGCGTCCCGCTACTGGCCCTTGGCCATGTCGTCGATGGCCTGCTCGATCGGGAACTTCACGACGACAGGCTTCTGCTTCTGGAGCTGGTACTCTTCGATCAGCTTGTCGACCTCGGCCTTCGAGACCTTCGAGCGACCCGGGCCATCCTTGTAGAAGTTGGCCACGTAGTGAGACAGCGCGAACCGCTCCCACGCGGAGAGCGCATCGAACGCGCTCATGCGCGTGCCCTCGAGCCCCACGGTGAGCGTGCGGAAGATGTCGGTCAGCTTGACGCCGCGCTTCCACTTCGAGGCCGGATCGACCTTGAAGCTGCGCGCACCCTCGACCAGGCCGCCTTCGCCTTCAGCGCCGTGGCAGGACTGGCAGTATGTCGCGTACAACGCCTTGACGTCGGCCGGAGAGCCCACATTGGCGAGCATCTGCTTCGAGTCGGCGGCCATCACGGTGGTGGCGTCGGTCACCGGCGCGAAGCGCTTCTTCATCTTCTCCTCGAGATAGACGTCGAACTCCTCGGGCGTGACGACCTTCAGCCACGTGAACATCTTGGCGTGGTCGTTGCCGCAGAACTCCGTGCAGAAGATGCGGAACTTGCCCAGGGAGTCCCCCTGGAACCAGAGATGCGTCTGCAGCCCGGGAACGCAGTCCTCCTTCACCTTGTAGTGCGGGATGAAGAAGCTGTGCAGCACGTCATCGACGGGTGCGGTGAGCAGGCACTTGATGGGCTTGCCCATGGGCACGACAAGCTCGCTGTCCGTGACCCCGGTGTCCTTGTGCTCGAAGGTCCAGTTCCACTGACGACCGGTCACGTAGACGATGTGCGACTCTTCGTCGGTCGGCATCGTGCGGATGACGAGGAAGCCCTCGTAGCCCACGAAGAACATCCAGATGGAGATGATCGTCGGAATGATCGTCCACAGGAGCTCGAGCTTCATGCTGCCGTGAATGCGAGCAGGCTTCGGGTGCCGCTTGTGGTGGTACTTGACGATGAACAGCACCATGGCCGCCATGATCCCGATCATCAGGATCAGGCTGGCTACGGTGATCTGCGTCATCGCCTTGTCGAAGGCGTCCGCGATCTTCTGCGAGGCGAGAATGAACATGGGTACCTCGATTTACCTGTAGGCGTAGTCGGCGAACGTGAGGATCACGAAGATCACATACGTGCCGAACCCCGAGATGATGAACCACCACAGGACCTTGTTCTCGAACTTGACGTGCATGAACCAGAGCAGGACCAGCGTGCTCTTGGCAGAGGCCACCAAGAGCGCAACCGGGATCGTCATGTGGCGCATGTCGACACGCGAGACCCCGACGGTGACCAGCGTCAGCGTGCAGAGCGCGAGCCAGATCAGGATGTACGTGCTGTACGGAATGAGATGCGGCTCGTCGTGATGAGCGTCCGCGGCGGGTGTCGTGTCTGCTTGGGACATGTGCACTCCTAACCCAGCAGGTAGAACAGCGGGAAGAGGAAGATCCAGACGAGGTCGACCAGGTGCCAGTACAGGCCGATGTTGTCCATGAAGGTGACACGGTCCTGGGAGACCGAGCCGTTCTTGATCTTGGCGCGGCACCAGAGGATCAACCCGGCGCCGATGATCACGTGAACAGCGTGGAGGCCGGTCATCGTGAAGTAGAGGCCGAAGTAGATCTGCTGGCCGTACTCCATCGCCCCAAGGTGCGCGGAGCCCGGGTAGATGCCGTGCTCGAACTTGCCGCCCCACTCGAACGCCTTGATGACGCAGAAGAGCGCCGCGCAGGCGACCGTGAAGTCGAGCAGCTTGATCGCCAGTTCCTTCTTGCCACGCTGCATGGCGCCGATGGCCACAGCCATCGTCATCGAGCTCGTGAGGAGGACCAGGGTGTTGAACGTGCCGACCGGGATGCTGAGCTGCGACGACGCACGGGCGAACTCCCAGGTGTACTGGTAGAGGTACGCGGCGAAGGCGATGAACAGCGCCCCGAAGAGCAGCAGTTCCGTGAAGAGGAACAGCCACATGCCCATCTTCCAGGCGAGCGGGTCGTAGCCCGGCACCCCGTAGTGGGCGTGGTGGTCGTCGTGATCGGCGGCGGGGTGCGTCCCCTCCGTCGTGATGGCAGTCGCGTCGCTCATGCCTGCACCTCGGCCT
>JARGNS010000452.1 GCA_029213105.1 Planctomycetota bacterium | reverse complement strand
CGGTGCTGCCGGACACGGACGACGCCGTGCGTCGGGCGGGCTGGCTCGAGGCCGGGGCCGCCGAGAAGGCCGCCTGGGGCCCCTCCGGTCCGATCCACCTCGACGGCGAGGAACTCGCCGGCCCGCACGGCCGCGCGAGCCTCGCGGGCATGCCGCTGCTGGGCGCCCACAACCGCCGCAACGCCCTCGCAGCCGCCACGGCGGTGGTGCTGCGCGAGTCCGGCCCCGCGGAGGCGACCTTCGCGGCGGTCGTGGCCGGGGCCCTGGCCACCGCGGCCCTGCCCCACCGGCTCCAGCCGGTGGGCGAGGTCGGCGGCGTCCTCTACATCGACGACAGCAACGCCACCCAGCCCGCCAGTACGCAGGCGGCACTCGCGGCCCTCGACCGGCCCCTGGTGCTGATCCTGGGTGGCAAGGACAAGGGCGCCGACCCCACTCCGCTCCTGGCCGACGTGCGCAGGCGGGCCAAGGCCGTGATCCTCATGGGGGGCAGCGCGCCCCGCCTGCGCGAGGCACTCGGCAGCGACCTGCCGGTGGCGCATGCGGAGCATGTCGAGGCGGCCGTGGCCACCGCGGCGGCACAGGCCGCACCCGGGGATGCGGTACTGCTCTCCCCGGCGTACGCGAGCCTCGACCAGTACCGCTCGTTTGCGGAGCGCGGCGACCGATTCCAAGCGGCTGTTCGGACATTGATGGGCCGGGCCTGACTGCCATTCGGGGCGCTGCGGACGCGTGGTAGGCTCGCCGCGATGTCCAGCATGGTCTGCCAAAGCTGCGGCGAAAACCCCGCCACCTTCCACCTCACCGAGGTGCCGGAGGACATGGGTCCCGGCGCGCAAGCGCGCGAGGTGCACTACTGCGAGGCGTGCGCCGCCGCGGCCGGTCTCTCCCACGAGATGACGGCCGGCGGCCTGATTGCCAACGCGGTCGCCTCCGTCGCCGCTGCGGCCTCCGGCGTTCGCACGCCGGAGACCGAGGGCCTGCACTGCCCCCACTGCGGCATGTCGTTCCACGAGTTCAAGCGCAAGGGCCGCCTCGGCTGCCCGCGGGACTACGAGGTGTTCGCCACGCCGCTCGAGCCCATGCTCCAGAAGATGCATGCCTGCACGACGCCGCGCCATCGCGGGCGCGTGCCGCGCGGCCCCTTCGAGGTCCGCAACGTCGTCGGCGACCGGCTGCTGCAGCTGCGTCGCGAGCTCCAGGACGCCATCGGCTCCGAGCGCTACGAGGAAGCCGCACGCGTGCGCGATGAGATCACCCGCATCGAGCACGAGGGGGTCGACCTCGGCGAGAGTCTCGATGTCGGAGGCTCCCAGGATCCCGCCGACCCCTCCGGCCCCCTCGGCCTCTCGGCGTCGATCATGGCGGGCAGCAACGACCTGGGACTGGATGACCTCGACCGTCGCGGCGGCGAGTGGCTGCGTGGCGGCGGCACCCGCGCCGACATCGTGATCTCCTCCCGCGTGCGCCTCGCGCGCAACCTGGCGGGCTTCCCCTTCCTGGCCCGGGCCTCGGAGGAGCAGCGCGAGGAGATCGTCGAGCGCGTGAAGGTGCCCTTCGCCAAGCTGCCCCTCGAGACGAGCCCGTACTACATCGACCTCGCCGAGGCCGGCGAGACGCTGGGCTCCTTCCTCGTCGAGCGCCACCTGATCAGCCGCGAGCTGCAGCAGGGCAAGGGCGCCCGGGGCGTGGCCTTCGGCTCGAACGAGGCCGTCAGCGTGATGGTCAACGAAGAGGATCACATCCGGATCCAGTCGATCAAGACGAGCCTCGCGCTCGGGGACGCCTGGCAGTCGGCCCTGGCGATCGACCACGCACTGGAAGACGAGCTCGATTTCGCCGCGTCGAGTCGCTACGGCTACCTCACCGCCTGCCCCACGAACGTCGGCACCGGCATGCGCGCCAGCGTGATGCTGCACCTGCCGGCCATGGTGCAGATGAAGCAGATCGAGAAGCTCTTCAATGCGGCCCATCGCACGGGCCTCGCGGTACGCGGCTTCTACGGCGAGGGCACCATGGCCTCGGGCGATCTCTACCAGATCAGCAACCAGGTCACCCTGGGCGTCGACGAGGAGCAGATCCTCGAGGGCCTCGAGGCCATCCTGCCGACGATCCTCGACTACGAGCGCAAGTGCCGGGACGAGCTCCTCACGGACCGCCGCCAGCTGCAGGTGGAGGACCGCTGCCACCGTGCGCTGGCCCTGCTGCGCTCGGCGCGCATCTTGAGCTCGGACGAGGCGATGTCGAACCTCTCGACCGTGCGGCTCGGCATGGTCACCGGCGTGCTGAGCGGCGTCGACGTCGAGCGCGTCAACGAGCTGTTCGTGCTGATCCAGCCCGCCCACGTCCAGAAGATGCGCGGCGAGGACATCGATCCGCCCGCCCGCGACGCCCTGCGCGCGCAGTACGTGCGCCAGAACCTCAGCTGACCGACGCGTTCGCGTCCGTTCCCCGGAGTCCTCCCATGGCCGGCCAGAAGCGTGAATACTCGGCGTTCCAGAAGAAGCTCATCAAGCGCTACTACGAGAACCGCGAGGCGATCGACACCCAGCGGCTGCAGGAGATCGTGACCGAGATCTACCTCGCCCAGGGCGGCAAGAAGGCGGAGCGGCTGTGGGAGAAGGCCGAGGGCCTGCTCGCGCGCGTGGACGGCCTCGACAAGGGCCTCATCGAGGCCGTCGTCGCCAACCGCGATGTCGAGGCGCTGGCCGAGATCGCCGGCGCGAACTTCGGCTAGTCGTCGTCCTCGTCCTCGTACTCGAAGGGCGAGCCCTCGTAGACCGGGAGGTAGTCGGCCCAGGCCCTGCGCTCTGCCTCGCGAGCCCGCGCCGGGAGATCCCCCGGCGGCACGCGCTCGAGCATGACGGTCTTGCCGGGCGGCTTGTACTCGTCGGGCTCGTAGCGGCCTGAACCCGGTTCCTTGTGCTGCGGCTCCACCACCCACGCGAGCCGTGTGCCCGGCTCGTAGCGCGTCCAGTAGTAGCGCCTCCAGCGGAACGCCGACGTCCACATGTCCGGCACGAACGTGATCTTGCCGTCCTTGGCGGCCCAGCGGCCGGCGCCGAAGCTCGGCCCCATGGCCGAAGGTCCCGGCGGGATGGTGGCGAACGACCCGTAGCGACCGCCGGGAAACAGCGCGACCTCGTAGACCTGCACGTAGTCCCCGCCCCAGCGGTGCGACCACTGGGGCTCGGCCTCGTGACGGAAGCAGAGCACGCCCGACTCGGGGTCCGGCGCCTCACCGCAGCTCCCAAGAAGGAGCGGCAAGAGCAACACAAGGAGGGGCCCCATGACACGTGTCATGAGGCCCATCCTACGTTGACGGGGGTTGGCGAACCCTAGCGGCTCTTCTCGAGGTCGCGCTCGGCCTTCTG